>NZ_JBSFMM010000101.1:0-39919 GCF_053599555.1 Streptomyces sp. NPDC000941 | reverse complement strand
GACCGCGGGTGGTGTGGAACGTATGTGAACGGCGACGGCGCGGGTGGCCACGCGGCCCCTGTCCGGAACCATGGTGATCACCAATGCGTTGGATCGCTTGAGCAGTTGAGTAAGGAGCGATCGCATGGCAGCCACACTGGACGAGATCACACGCGCTTGGCTTCAGGAGCCCAGGTTCTGGCAGATGGCCACCTTGAACCCGGACGGTTCGCCGCAGTTGACACCGATGTGGGCCGACCTGGAGGACGGCCTGGTGGTCATCAACACCTCGGTCGGCCGCATCAAAGAGGAGAACCTGCGGCGTGATCCCCGGGTGTCGCTGTGCTGCATGGACACCGAGAACCCGTACCACCGGGTGGAGATCCGGGGCCGCGCGGTCCGCTTCGTGGCGGGAGAGCCGGCCGTGCGGGTCATGGACCGGCTCGCTCAGAAGTACCTGGGCACGGAGACGTTTCCCTGGCTGGCCCCCGGCGAGGTGAGAGTGGCGGTCTACATCGAGCCGTATCACGTCCACCGTGTGGTCGGCGTTGAGAAGTTCCGGCCCGGAGTGCTGCCGGACGCGTGAGCGTGATCTGTCCGAAGTCGGCTCTCACGAAGTCGGCACTCAGTCGTCAGGCGTCGTCGTGAGCGTCGACGTTCGTCAGGTATCGGGTCCGCGCGAGACGGATCTGGGCGAACCACTTCGCGTGCTGCCGGATCTGCCGTTCCTGGTAGTCGGCTTCGGTCCGCCACCAGATGCGCACCAACGATGTACGGCGCTTGCAGGCGACATCGGCCCGGGCCGTGGCGATTTCGGCTTGCGAGGGGGAATCCCCCGTCCACCGGGGGTCGTTGTTGGCGGCCATCGGGTCCGGGTAGCGGAAGCCCTCGGCACGCATACAGGCGCTCCAGCGGGCGAACGCCTTCACCACGTCCGGGTGGCGTTTGGCGCGCTCGTAGGTGTCGGCCGAGATCCGCTCCAAGCGGCCGAAGTCGGCTTTGGGCACGTTGCGCAGCAGTTCGCTGTGCGCCTCCTTCTCGCAGCCCGACGTGCCGTCCCTGCCGTAGGCGGCTGTCCGCTCCTTCGGGGTAAGGCCCTCCTCGCGCCGGGCGATCCATGCCTCGGCGGCCTCGGAGCGGGGATCGGGCAGGGGGTGATATCCGTACCGCTTCGCGGGCTCCGCTTCGATCAGTCCGTACCGATCGCGGTTCGGCCAGGACTCGGTGCGACGCTCGGGCAGCTTGAGCCAGTGGAATCCGCTGCGCGCCATGCAGGATCCGATCAGGCGGTCCTGCGCCACCGCGATGCGTGCCGCCTGAGGGCTGTCGAGGGTGTAGGCGTCGAAGGGAAGGACGAGGTTTCTCACCTCCCGTGTGGGGGCCGGGGGCCGGGGCGTGTGCTGCGCGGGGCTGCTGCCCGCTGGGTCGGCTTCGCCGCTGGAGCAGCCGGTGGCGACCAGGCACACGGCGGCCACGGCTGCCACGGCGGCCGGGCGAGCGTGCATCACATCAGCTCCCTGGGGAGCCGGGGCGCCCGCGTGGCGTGGCATATGGGCACCCCGGCGGAAATCAGGTGTCAGTTACACCACTTGTAGAGCGAGCTGGTCTTGTACCCGACCCGGTTGTTGGACAGATTGGCGTCCCAGCTCCACGGATCCATCTGGGTTTTCCGGCCGCGGTTCCAGTAGTCCGTCCACAGCGTCCAGTAGCAGCCGCGGGTGAGGTTCTTCACCGAGCGGATATGGTCGTTGACCTTCCCCCCATTGTTGAACCGGTTGTCGGACAGCTTCATGTCCGACTTGCAGAACTTCTTGTAGCCACCGGTGTAGTTCGTGTACTGGTACGCGTGCAGCGGCGCGGGGCACGCCGCCGCAGCGGTCGCGGTACCGCGTACGTGGTCCGGTGCGGCGGGGCTGGCCCCCGCCGTCGGCGCCAGGAGAAACGCGCCGGCGACCGCCATGGCCCCCGCGCCAAGCCCAAGTCGCATCTGCTGCCTCATATCAGGTTCGCCCCTTTCTTCCCGGGCCGACACCATCGGCCCGATATGGAAGATCCTGCCGATCGGGCCCAGCGAATGTCATGCGCAGGGGGCGACAGTTGCTTAGCTCTGCGTGCCAGCCTGGTGGTTACGCCCGAACCACCGCTATGACCGGCGCGGAACAGCTCGGTGGGACGACCGCTCGTACGCCCGGAGCTTCTCCGGCGTCAAGATCCAGTAGAACCCGTCGATCCCGTCCGGTCCCACGGTGATGGTCACCAGCGCGGTGGCGACACCCTCCTTGGCGGTCAGCAGCGCGGGAAGGCCATTGACCTCGACGATGCGGTACTCGTCCCAGGGGATGAACTTCTTGGCAAATGTGCTGATCCTGGCCACACGCAGGGCTCCCGTGACCGCGACCCGTGCCACTCCCCGCATGCCGTTGCCGTCCGCGTAGGCGACGACGTCGGCCGACAGCAGCTCCTCAAGGGCGTCGATGTCGCCGGTCGCCGCGGCGGCGAGGAAGGTTTCCAGCAGCCGCCGGAGCTCCGCCGTGTCGACGGGTTCACGGCGCTCGGCCGACAGTCGCTTACGGGACCGGCTGACGATCTGCCGTGTGTTGGCCTGGCTTAGCTGCAGAATGTTCGCGATCTGGTCGTACGGGTACTCGAATGCCTCGCGCAGCACGTAGGCCGCCCGCTCCACGGGGTTCAGTTTCTCCAGGAGGAACATCACGGCCAGCTCAAGGGCCTCGCCGCGCTCGGCACCGACGTGCGGATCCATGCTGGTGTCGATCGGCTCGGGCAGCCACGAGCCCACATGCGACTCGCGCCGCACCCGCGCCGACTGGGCCACGTTGATGGCCAGCCGTGTGGTCGCCGTCGCCAGAAAGGCCCCGGGATTCTCCACGACACTCCGGTCGGTGCCCTGCCAGCGCAGCCAGGCGTCCTGGACGACGTCCTCCGCCTCGTCCACGCTGCCCAGGATGCGGTAGGCGATGCCGAACATCCGGGGTCGCAGCTGCACGAAGGTCTCCGCCGCCTCGTCGAGCGAGTCAGGGGTGGGCTCGTCTGACCTGTTCATGCCGCCAATGCCTCCGCTGCTGGACCGACCCACTCCGTGCTCGTGGCAATCCTAGTAATTCGGGCGCGGTTCAGCGTCACCACTGGTCAGAGGAGTGAAGCGCGAGGCGTGAAGTGTGCTGACCTGCTACCTGCCGAGCCAGAGGTCGGGGCCGAAGACCTCGTAGTGGACGGCGGAGGGGTGCAGCCCCTGGTGGAGCAGATCGCCTCGTACCGCGCGCATGAAGGGCAGGGGGCCGCACAGGTAGGCGGTGGTGTCCTTCGGCAGGGCGAGGTGGTCGAGGGTGGCCCGGCCGGGTGACACGTTGGGGGCGGGGTGCTGGTCGGCGTTGTTCTCGTACCACAGGTGCAGAGTGGCGTTGGGCAGGCGGTCCACGAGTTCGGCCTGCTCATCGCGGTGAACGTGGTCGGCGGGTGTGCGGTCGGCATGGATGACGGTGACCGGGCGGGTGGAGCCGGCCAGGGCGAGGTGGTCGAGCATCGAGAGCATGGGGGTGATGCCGATACCGGCGGAGGCGAGGAGGAGCGGGGTGTCGGCGTCGGGCAGGACGAGATCGCCGGCGGGCAGGGACACCTCGAGGAGGTCTCCGGGGCGGGCATGGGCGTGGAGCCAGGAGGAGACCTCGCCGTCGGGAACGGTGCCGTCGGCGGACTTCTCGCGCTTGACGGTGATGCGCCAGGTCTTCTGTCCGGGGGCGGTGGACAGGCTGTACTGGCGAATCTGGTGGCCGCCGTCCGGCAGTTCGACGCGGACGCTGACGTATTGCCCCGGCAGGAAGGCGGTGGCGGGCAGGGCGTCGGGGCGGCGCAGGACCAGGGAGACGGCGTCGGGGGACTCCTGGTGGCGCTCGGCCACTTCCATCTGCCGCCACACATCGCCGTCTTGGACCGCTGCCTGGGCATACAGACGGGCTTCCATGGCGATCAGGGAGTTGGCCATCAGCCAATAGACCTCGTCCCAGGCCGCGGCGGCCTGGGGGGTGACGGCGTCGCCGAGGACTTCGGCGATCGCCGCCAGCAGATGGCGGCCGACCAGGGTGTACTTGTCGGCGGTGATGCCCAGCGAGACGTGCTTGTGCGCGATGCGCGACAAGATGGCGTCGGGACGTACGTCGGGGCGTTCGACCAGCAGGGTGGCGAAGGCGGCCACCGAACCGGCCAGCGCCTCGCGCTGGGCGCCGTTGACCTGGTTGGCCCGGTTGAACAGATGCCGCAGCAGCTCCGGACGCTCCTCGAACATCCGCTGGTAGAACCGCTCCGTGATCGTGTTCAGGGAGGCCCCCACCGCCGGAAGCGTCGCCCGCACGACCGGGACCGCCTGCGTTGAAAGCATCAGACACACACCTCTAATCTGCATCTAAGATTCGCATTTTCGGCCGCGGAGACACCACACACGGCACGGTGAACCACATCGGGCATCGAGGCCGACGGCCGTGGCCGGTCAGCCCGGGGCGGTGCCCAGTGTCAGCAGTACCGGCCCCGTCGGCGAGGCCACCAGATCGGCCACGGTCACATGATCCAGCGAGGCATAGAACGCCTCCTGCGCCTCACGCAGCGCCCGCCGCAATCGACAGGCACCGGCCAGCGGACAGGGGGCCTCCCCCTCGCACACCACGGCCTCGCGATCCCCCTCCAGTGCCCGGATCAGCTCACCCACCCGCGCGCTCCGGCCCGCGTCGGTGAGCATCAGGCCGCCGTTGCGCCCGCGCCGCGCCTCGACGACCCCCAGGTGCCGCAGATGGGCGATCGTCTTCGCCATATGCGTATAGGGGACGTTCATGGAATCGGCGATGAGCCTCGTGGTCAGCAGTTCCTCGCCGTCCACGACGGCCAGGCGCATCACCGCCCGAAGCGCGAGATCCGTGTACCTGGTCAGCCTCACGCGCACACCCTAGCAATGTTGCATCTGTTATGCGTATTTTACGGAGTGTGCACTGCGTCACCACTGCGCCACCCGGGCCATGCCCGAGGAAGACGCAACATCTAAAGGCTTGACCGGAGGCGAAGCGGCTCCTACATTCCTCACACCCTCGAGGTAAATCGATTAACCACTCGTTAACCGCCTGGTTGGAGACACCCCGCAGTGCACTCACCGCTGACTAGGCGCGGCCTCCTCGCCGCCGGTTCCGGCCTCGCCGCCACGACCGTCCTGCCTGCCCTGTCCGGCTGCTCCCTGGTGGCCGCGGCGGACTCCGATCCCGATACGCTCGTCGTGCACAGCCAGCTGGGCACCACCGCGCCGGGATCGCCCACCTACCTCGCGTCCCTGGACCGTTTCCGCAAGGAGAATCCGGGGCTCAAGGTCAAGAACCTCATCAACGGCGACGACCTCGCGCAGGTCTACGAGACCTCACGGCTGGCCCGCAAGGAGCCGGACGTGGTGATGGTCAACCTCTATGACAAGACGCTGGCTTGGACAGACGTCGGCGCCACCGTCGACGTCAAGGGCTATATGAACGACTGGGGGCTGCGCGAGCGAGTGCGCCCCGAGGCCCTGGCCGCGTGGACCGATGCCAAGGGCAGGCTGCGGGCCTTCCCCTACTTCGCCACCAACTGGCCGATCGCCTACAACAGGGCGCTGCTGGACCGGGCGGGCGTCGACGCGATACCCACCACGGGTGACGAGCTGATCGCCGCGGCCCGCAAGCTGCGCGCCAAGGGGATCGCGCCCGTGACCGTCGGTGGCAACGACTGGACGGGGCAGAAGCTGCTCGCCCAGATCATTCAGACGTTTCTGACCGAGGACGAGGCCCGGCACGCCTACTCCACCGGGGACTTCGGCAGCCGGGGCGCCCGGGAGGGGATCGACTACTTCGTCACGCTGCGGGACGCGGGCGTCTTCGCCGACAAGGCGCAGGGCCTCACCTCTGACTTGATGACCACGCAGTTCAACACTCAGTCCGCGGCCATCGAGTCGGCGATGTCTTCGGCGCTGGCGAAGGTGCCCGAGGAGGTGGCCCGGCACACCGAGGTCGGCGGCTGGCCACTGACCGACGGCGCCGCGCACGACAAACCCACCATCCTGCGGACGTACACCCTGATCGGATTCTGGATCAGCCCGAACGGTGTCAAGAAGATCGACGCCGTCGAGAAGTTCCTGCGCTTCATGTACCACCCCGACACGGTCTCCCGGTTCATCAAGGAGAGCGGCCGCGACATGGCGCTGCGCTCCGACACCGTCAGCACGGACTTCCCGCTGGTCGCCGCCGCACAGCGGCTGGGCTCCAGGGTGAGCCAAGTGCTGCTGCCCGACGTATACGTCCCGCCCGCCGCCACCCAGCCGCTGATCACCGCGACCAGCACATCCTTCACCCGAGGCACCAGCGCCGCGAAGGTCCGAGCCGCGCTCGAAACCGCGTTCCGCTCCGCGTGACCCGCCCGCCCGCTCGTTCATATCCTCAAGCCCACCTCACGGAAGCCACCTCATGACGACGCTGACGTCGACCCCGGGCGGGGCCACGATCCGCCACCCCGCTCCGCCCTCCGCCACCACCGGTTCGCGCAACGCCCGACAGGACGGCACGATCCTCGCCGTCCCCGCGCTGATCTGGTACGCGATCTTCATGATCGGTCCGGTGATCGCCATCTTTGTGATCGCCGCCCTGCACTGGCCGGGGATGCTTCAGCCGGTGTCCTTCGCCGGTCTCGACAACGTCCGCACGGTCTTCGACGACCCCGTGTTCTGGGACGCGGTGAACAACACCGCCGTCCAGTTGGCCGTGGCGCTGCCGATCATGATCGTATGCGCCTATATGCTGGGCTACTACGTCGCGCAGAAGCCCCCCGGACACCGTGTCATCCGCTATCTGCTGTTCATCCCCGGTCTGATCTCCACCCCCGCCAAGGCCATGGTGTTCTACGCGGCGCTGTCCCCGGACGGGCTGGCCAACGGCGCACTGCAGTCCGTGGGGCTCGGTTCGCTCACCGATGCCTGGCTCGCCTCACCGTCGACGGCCCTGGCCTGTCTCATCGCCCTGGACATATGGAGCGGGATCGGCTTCACCGCCGTCCTGTTCGCCGCCCGGCTCGACAGCGTCCCGGACGAGCTCGGCGAGGCGGCGCAGCTGGACGGGGCCGGACACTGGCGGACCATGTGGCGCGTCCACTTCCCCGTGATCCGCGACTACGTCGGCGTCGTCACCATGCTGCAGTTCCTGTGGACCCTGTTCGGCTCGGCACAGCACGTTCTGCTGCTCACCCAGGGTGGTCCCGGCAGCTCGTCGACAACGCTGTCGTTCCTCGTGTACCAGAAGGCGTTCATCGCGGCTGATCTGGGTTACAGCCAGACCGTCGGCGTCATCCTCTTTCTGGCCGGGCTCGTCGGGCTGCTCGCCATCCGCCGTGCGTTTCGCCAGAGCTACTGATCGGAGCGGTCACCATGAAACTCAGCAAACGCTGGCTGCCCGCACACCTTCTGGTGTGGACCTACGCGGTGCTGCTGATCGTGCCGCTCTACTACTTCCTCGCCTCCGCGTTCAAGAGCAACGAGGAGATCTTCGCCCATCCCTTCGCGCTGCCGGACTCGCTCGGCTTCGACAACTTCCGGACGGCGTACGACAGCGCCTCCCTGGGCCAGGCCATCGTCAACTCGGCGCTGGTGACGGTCCTTGCTCTGGCGCTGACCCTGCTGCTGGCGCTGCCCGCGTCGTTCGCGCTCGCCCGGTCGACCGGGCGGCTGGCCTCGGCGATGGAGAAGGTGTTCTCGCTCGGCTTTCTGATCCCGACGTTCGCGGCGCTCTTTCCCACGTTCCTGCTCGCCGCGGCCACTGGACTGTTCCATACGCAGCTCTTCATGGTCCTCTTCCTGCCCGCGACCGCGATGCCGCTGTCGGTGGTGATCCTGGTGCAGTTCATGCGGACCATCCCGAGGGAGATGGAGGAGGCCGCCCGGATCGACGGGGCGTCCACCTACACGGTGCTGCGCCACATCTACACGCCGATGTGTCTGCCCGGCATCGCCACCGTGATCCTCCTGAACTTCCTGACGTTCTGGAACGAGTACCTGTACTCGCTCGTCATCATCGGCCCCGACCCCGACCAGCGCACCGTCCAGTCGGCCCTGCCCACACTCAAGGCGATCACCGGCACCGACTACGGTGTCCTCACCGCGGGCACCGTACTGACCCTCATCCCCGTATGGATCGTCTACACGGTGCTGCAGAAGCGTATGCAGCAGGCGCTCGTCAGCGGCGCGGTGAAGATGTGAGCGCACCCACCGGGAACGCACCCACCGGGAACGCGGCCACCGGGAAGCAGGGCCGCCGGCCCACCATCAAGGCGGTGGCGGCCGCCGCCGGGGTGTCGACGGCGGCCGTGTCCCAGGCATTCCACGGCAAGGGCCGGCTGTCGGAGCCGACCAGGCAGCGCATCCTGGACACCGCGGGAGAGCTCGGCTGGTCGCCGAGCGCACCCGCGGCCGCCCTGCGCAACGCCCGCACCCGCACCCTCGCGCTCGTCGTACGGCGCCCCACCGATGTGCTCGGCGCCGACCCGCACTTCAGCGAGCTGATCACCGGTATCGAAGGCGAACTGGCGCCCCGCGGCTACGGTCTGCTGCTGCATCTGGTCGCCGGGGCGCAGGAGGAGAACGCCCTCTACCGGCAGCTCATGGCCGAAGGCCGGGTCGACGGAGCCGTGCTGACGGACGCGCGCACAAACGACCCGCGCCCCGCTCTGCTGGCCCGCCTCGGCCTGCCCGCCGTGCTGCTCGGTCCGCCCGACCGGGCCGGCGGGGTGCCGAGCGTCGGCCTCGGCCACCAGGGCGCCGCCGTCGAGGAGGCCGTCCGCCACCTTCTCGACCTCGGACACCGGCGCATCGCCTATGTGGCGGGCCCCGCCGATCTCCAGCACACCCGGCTGCGGCGCGGTGTCTTCGAGACGGCGCTCAAGGCGGCCGGTCTGCGGCCGTACGCGGTGCTGCACACCGACTTCACCGAGGTGTCCGCCGTGGCCGCGACCCGGGCGCTGCTGGACACCCCCGACCGCGCCACGGCGATCGTCTACGCCAACGACTCCATGGCGGTATGCGGCATCGGCGCCGCCCAGCGCGACGGTCTGCGCGTCCCCGACGACCTGTCGGTGGTCGGCTATGACAACCTGCCGCTCGGCCGCTGGCTGCACCCGCGGCTGACCACGGTCGACCAGCAGGTGCAGCGGGTCGGCGCGGCCGCCGCCCGGCTGCTGCTGGCCCGCTGCGGCGAGGACGTCGAGGAGACGGTGCTCGACGACCGACCGCGTCTGGTCGTCCGCGAGTCCACCGGGCCCGCCCCCGTCTCCCCCGTCTCTTCCGCCTGATGCCTTCGGCGCCTCGGCGCCACTGACACCCGACAGATCCACGAGCATCCCCCACACCGCACCACGAGATCCGAGAAGGACCATGCGACGCCACAGCGCCCAGCTCACCCACCACCCCGCCGTCCTGCCCTGGCTCGGCGCCAACTTCTGGTCCCGCACCGGCGGGCCCCTGATGTGGCGCGACTACGACCCCAAGACGGTCCGCGCGGAACTGCGGGTGCTGCACGAGCACGGCCTGACCATGACCCGGTCGTTCTTCTACTGGCCCGACTTCCATCCGCAGCCGCACCGCATCGACGAGGCGCTGTGCGAACACTTCCGCGACTTCCTCGACGCCCACAGCGAGACGGGCATGGGGACGGTGCCCACTTTCATCGTCGGACATATGTCGGGCGAGAACTGGGACCCGGCCTGGCGCGGGGGCCGCGATCTGTACGAGGACGTGTGGATGGTCGGCCGCCAGGCGTGGTTCGTGTCCCAGATGACCCGCCGTTTCAAGGACCACCCGGCGGTCACGGGCTGGCTCATCACCAATGAGATGCCGGGATACGGCCGCGTCTACCAGGTGGATCCGCCCTCCTCCGAGGTGGTGACCGCCTGGGCGCAGGCCATGTGCAACGCCGTACGGGCCGCCGGTGGCACCCAGCCAGTCTCCCTCGGCGACGGCGCGTGGGGCATCGAGGTCACCGGCCGCGACAACGGTTTCTCGCTGCGCGAGACCGCCGAGTACGTCGACTTCGTCGGCCCGCATGTGTACCGCTCCGACACCGACCGGCCCCGTCAGCATCTGCGCGCCGCCTTCGAATGCGAACTGGCCTCGGTCACCGGACACCCCGTCGTCCTGGAGGAGTTCGGCCTCTCCACGGACACGGTGTCCGCCGAGAACGCGGCCGTCCACTACCGGCAGACCCTGCACAACTCACTGCTCGGTGGAGCCACGGGCTGGGTCGCCTGGAACAACACCGACTACGACGATCTGTGGGACCGCTCGCCGTACGACCACCACCCCTTCGAGATGCACTTCGGCATCACCGACGGCACTGGGGCCCCGAAAGCTCCGCTGCTCGAAATCGCCGAGTTCGCCGAGGTGTTGGCGGCCGTGGACTTCACCCGCTGCCGACGCGCCGACGCGGACGCGGCGCTGGTCGTGCCCGCCTTCCTGGAGCGCGGCTACCCCTACAGCAGGCCCGCCGACCGACCGCTGATCTTCACTTCCCTGCACCAGAGCTATGTCGCCGCCCGCGCCGCGGACCTGCCGGTGGGCTTCACCCGGGAGGCCGACGGCCTGCCCGGCGACGCGGCCCTGTATCTGCTGCCGGCCACCCGTCAGCTCACCACACGCACCAGGCGTGAGCTCGAACACCGCGCCCACGAGGGCGCCACGGTCTATCTCTCGTTCTGCTCCGGCGAACACCCCGGCACCCGCGGCCCGTGGTTCGACGACCTGGACGGGCTGTTCGGCGTCGAGCTGCAACTCTCCTACGGTGTCGCCGAGCCCATCGAGGACGATGTCCTGGAGATGACCTTCACCGCCGACTTCGGCGGGCTGACCGCGGGAGACACCCTGCGCTTCCCCGTGGCGGGCAACGAGGACAGCCGGGCGTATCTGCCGGTCCTCCCCCGCGATGCCCGTGTCGTCGCCGTCGACGCACACGGCCGGCCCGCCCTTCTGGTGCGCGACACCGGACGCGGCCGCACCGTCCTGGCCACCTACCCCCTGGAGCACATGGCCGCCCGTACCGCCCGCGTCAACCCGGAGGAGACCCACCGGCTGTACGCGGCGCTCGCCGATGTCGCCGGGGTCCGGCGCCCGGTGACGGTCGACAGCCCGTACGTCGGTGCGGACGTCGTCGTCCACCAGGACGGCCGCCGCTTCGTCTGGCTGGTCAGCCAGAGCTCCGCGGAGCTGACCGTCCGCCCCGTCGCCGACGGCACACTGCACGACCTCACGTCCGGCGCGCCGACCGCGGATGTCACACTCGCCCCGTACGGTGTCTGCGTCCTTGAGCTGAAGTGCTGGAGCTGAAAGTGACCGATCCCCTCTACCGCGACCCGTCCGCGCCCGTGCCGGAGCGGGTCCGCGACCTGCTGGCGCGTATGACGCTCACCGAGAAGGTCGGCCAGGTCAACCAGCGCATGTACGGCTGGGACGCCTATGAGCGCACGGCCGACGGCCACCGGCTCACCGACGCCTTCCGCGCCGAGGTCGCCACGTACGACGGCATGGGAGCCCTGTACGGGCTGCAGCGGGCCGACCCGTGGTCCGGTGTCGGCTTCGCCGACGGCATCACGGCGGCGGACGGGGCCCGGGTGGCCGACGCGGTGCAGCGCCACGTCATGGAGAACACCCGGCTGGGGATTCCGGTGCTCCTCGTCGAGGAGGTCCCGCACGGCCACCAGGCGCTGGACGGCACCGTGTTGCCGGTCAACCTCGCCGTCGGCGCCACCTGGGACCCCGAGCTCTACGAGGCCGCCTCGGCCGCCGCCGGCGCGGAACTACGGGCACGGGGCGGCCATGTGGCGCTCGTCTCGGCCCTCGACCTGGTGCGCGACCCACGCTGGGGCCGCGCGGAGGAGTGCTTCGGCGAGGACCCGTATCTGGCGGCCCGGCTCACCGAGGCGTTGGTGCGGGGCATGCGCAGCGCCGGGGCCGCCGTCGTGCTCAAGCACTTCGCCGGCCAGGGGGCCACCATCGGCGGGCGCAACAGCGCGGCCACCGAGTTGAGCACCCGCGAGTTGCACGAGATCCATCTGGCGGCGGCCATGGCCAGCGTACGGGCCGGTGCCGCCGGGGTGATGGCGGCCTACAACGAATTCGACGGCCTGCCCTGTGTCGCCAACCCGGCGCTGCTGACCGAACTCCTGCGGGACCAGTGGCGGTTCGAGGGGATCGTCATGGCGGACGGCTGCGCGGTCGACCGTCTGGTCCGGCTCGCGGGAGACCCGGTGGCCGCGGGTGCCCTGGCCCTGAACGCCGGATGCGATCTGAGCCTCTGGGACGCCTGCTATCCGCGGCTTGCCGAGGCGGTCGAGCGGGGGCTCGTCGCGGAGCGGACCCTGGACACCGCCGTGGCCCGGGTGCTGGCCCTGAAGTTCCGTCTGGGCCTCTTCGACCAGCCCTTCGGGGGTGCCGAAGCGCCTGGGGACCAGCGCTCCGGTCCGAGCGAGCTGAGTGAGCGCATCGCCCGCGCGTCGATCACGCTGCTCGCCAACGACGGAGGGGTCCTGCCGATCGCACCATCGGCCCGCCGGATCGCCGTCCTCGGCCCGAACGCCGACTCGATCGCCCAGCAGATCGGCGACTACACCGCGCCGCAGCGGCCCGGCTCCCACCACGTCACGGTGCTGGACGGCATCCGGTCGGCCGCCCCGCCGGACACCGAGGTCACCTATGCGCGGGGGTGTGAGCTGGTGGGCGGCGACCTCTCCGGTGTCCCGGAGGCGACGGCGGTGGCGGCAGCGGCGGACATCGCGGTGCTCGTCCTGGGCGGGTCGAGCGCCCGGTCGGGCGACACCGTCTTCGACTCCAACGGCGCGGCCGTCGTCACCTCCGCCAACCCGGTGGACATGACCTGCGGAGAGGGCGTCGATCTGGCCGATCTACGCCTTCCCGAGGGGCAGTTGGCGCTTGTGGACGCGGTGGCGGCCACGGGCGTGCCGGTCGTCGTGGTGCTCGTACAGGGCCGTCCGCACGCCGTGCCCGACCTTCCCGGCACCGCAGGGGCCGTGCTGAGCGCCTGGTACCCGGGCCCGTGGGGCGGCCGGGCCGTCGCCGACGTGTTGTTCGGCGCGGCGGAGCCGGAGGGGCGGCTGCCGGTGTCGGTGCCGAGCTCGGCCGCCCAACTGCCCGTGTTCTACAACGCCAAGGATCACGGCTACCGCGGCTATGTGGACCAGCCCGCCACCGCCCGGTACGCCTTCGGCCACGGCCTGTCGTACACCACCGTCGGCTACACGCCACCACGGCTGTCACGCGCCCGGGTGACTCCGGACGATCCCGCCCTCATCTGCCGGGTCAGCGTACGCAACACCGGGGAGCGGCCGGTACGCGAGACGGTCCAGCTCTACGTACGGCGGCTGTCGGGCGGGTCCTCGTGGCCCCGCATACGCGAGCTGCGCGGCTTCGCCCGCCTCGATCTGGGGCCCGGGGAGGAGGCCGACGCCGTGTTCGAGATCGACGCCGACACCCTCGGCTCCGTCACCCGGGACCTCGACCTCGCCGTCGAACCCGGGGAACTCCTGGTGGAGACCGGGCCGTCATCCGACCGGACGCAGGGGGCGAGGCTGGTGATCGCGAACCCGGGCTGATCACCCACTCGTGCCACCGGGCGGTAGTTACATCGGGGCTCGTGCGAGATGCGCGGCTCCGAGGAGTTCCGCGTTTTCGGCGAGCCGGCCGAGGGTGATGGTCAGCGCGCGATGGGCCCCGTCGGGCATGTGGCGGCGCAACCCGTCGTGAAGGCCCTCCATGACGGGAGCGGCGGCGGGGCCGAGCGTGCCGTCCACGACGATCAACTCGGGGTTGAGCATGACGCAGGCGGGGGCGAGGTGGCGTCCGACGAGGCGGCCGAAGTCGTCGAGGACACGGCGGACGGTCGCCTCGCCCTGCGCGGCGAGGCCGAGGACGTCGTAGATGTTCACGTCCGGGCCGAACAGCGGGCGGGCGGCTTCCAGGACGTGGTCGGTGGTGGCGACCACGCCGAGGCATCCACGGGCACCGCAGCGGCACATGGGGCCGGCCGAGTCGACATGGAGATGGGACAACTCGCCGGCCAGGCCGTTCGCTCCGCGCACGAGCTGCCCGTTGACGATGAGCCCGGCACCCATTCCGGTGACCAGCTTCAGATAGATCACGTGGCGCCGCCCGCGTGCCGCGCCGAACGCCAGCTCGCCGAGGGCAGCGAGGTTGCACTCGTTGTCGATGGTCGCAGGTACGTCGAAGGCCCTGGTCAGATCGGGTGCCACATCCCTGAACAGCCACGCGGCCGCGGGCGGGCGGCCCGAAGGCCGGGGATCGGGCGCCGACTCGAGCCGTGCGAGCCCGGCCCCCTGCCGGTAGGGGACGGGCAGGCCGAGCACCACGCCGCCCAGTGGCGCCGTGCTGTGTGCGTCGTCGCGGGCCCTGGTCAGCAACCGGGCGGACTCGGCGACGATATCCGGGCACTGCAGCCAGTCGTACGGAGTCTCGATCCGCCCGAGTATCCGGCCATCGGTGGAGACGAGCGCGGCGCGGGCGACTCGGTGCGTGATGACGACGGCGCCGACGAGGGAGGCGTGCCTGACGAGGCGCAGCCTGGCGGCGGGACGGCCCCGCCGATGTGCCTCCTGCGCCGCGGAGCCGGGTTCCTCCTCCAGCAGTCCGCGCGCCAGGAGCCGGGCCGTTGCCCCGGTGACCGTGGACAGCGGCAGTTCCGCGAGGCGGGCGAGCTGGGAGCGGGTGAGGGCTTCGCGCCGGCCGAGCAGTTCGACGACGCTCCGCTCGGCGCCGCGTGGGCCCGCCGGGGCGCGCTGTTCCGTCACGGCCGCAGCCTACGGCCATTACAACCGATTCGGCGAATATTACGCCGAACCGCAATGGGCAACTCGTTGTATCCGGACCCCGGGGCGACGTCTACTTTTCCGCGGCGCGATCACACGCCACAGGGCCCCGCTGAACAGCCGCGAGCCCGCCCGTCCGCTTCCCCCCGGTGCACCTCGAGGAGAGCCATGCCCGAAACCCACGCCCGCTCCGCCGGGCCCACGCGACGTCAGATGCTCCTCGGCGGTGCCGCCGCGGCCGGTACGGCTCTGGGTTCGGAACTGCTCGACGCCGGCCCCGCGGCGGCGGCCGACACCTCGTCCACCGCCACCGCCCAGGCCGTCGTGGACCTCACCCGGCCGACATCGCCATTCCCTCATGTGTGGGAGCGCGTGGTCGGCGGCGACTGGGCCAAGCAGGCGCTGCGCCGCGACTACCAGGACCAGCTGTTCGACTGCCACGACGAGCTGGGGATCGAGTCGCTTCGCTTCCACGGCGTCCTCAACTCCTCGATGAGCACCTACTTCCCGACCGTGAACGGGCGGCCCCGCAATCCGGCGCTCTCCAAGGACGACTACTCGTTCTTCAACGTCGACCAGGTCTACGACGCCCTCGTCGATCGCGGTATGCGCCCGTACGTCGAGCTGAGCAGCATGCCGGCGAGTCTCCAGGCGTCCGCCCCCGCCTTCAGCCTCTTCCTTTACGACTTCAACCAGATGGAGCCGAAGGACTACGCGCTCTGGGGCAAGGTCGTCGGCGACTTCGCGCGGCACATGGTGGACCGGTACGGCATCCGCGAGGTCCGCAGCTGGCCGTTCGAGGTCTGGAACGAGCCGAATCTGTTCCCCTTCTTCAACGGGGACCAGCAGGCCTATTTCAAGCTCTACCAGTACGCGGCGGAGGCCATCAAGAACGTCGACGCGAGCCTGAAGGTCGGTGGCCCGGCCACCTCGGCCGGACAGGTGACCTTCGGCCCGCCCCGTTCGCCGGGGGTGAAGTACTACCGCGAGTTCATGCAGTGGGCCACCGCGAAGGGTGTCCCGGTCGACTTCGGCAGCGCCCACGGCTACGAGACCGACACCGGGACGGGGCCGCAGGGCCCGGCGTCGTTCTTCCGGCAGAACCGCGCCGACACGCCGTCCGGCGTGCCGCTCTACATCTCCGAGACCAACGTAGCCGCCGACCTCGGCAACCCCGCCCTGGACCGGTCCGACGCGGCGGCGAGCTTCCTCCGCACGATCATCGAGACCACCGGGGTCGTCGACGCCCTGGCCTACTGGTCGTTCACCGACATCTTCGAAGAGCTCGGCCAGGCCGACAAGCCGTTCCACGGCGGGTTCGGGCTGCAGACCATCCACGGCGTCAAGAAGCCCGCCTACCGGCTGCTCCAGCTTCTGCACGCGGTGGGCGACCGCCGCGCGCCCCTGACCCTGTCCAACGCCCCGGCCACGGTGGGCGGCATCGCCGTCACCGGCAGCGCACACGGTGGCGGCAGTGGCGGTGGCGGTGTGGATGTTCTGCTCTACAACCACGCGCTCGCCACCGGCGACGGCAGCGCCCCCGTCCCGGCCCAGCCCGCGACCCTCACCGTCACCCTGCGCGGCGTACGGCCCGGGGCCCGGGCACGGGTCCGGCGGATCGACGAGGACCACGCCAACCCGTACCAGGAGTGGATCGAGCTCGGCTCGCCGGAGTATCCGACCCGCCGGCAGCTGCGTGACATCGAGAACGCGAGCGACGTCGTGAGCCGGCCCCTCGAACTCAAGACAGACCACGGATCCGATGTCGCCCGCTTCACCCTCACCCTGCCCGCCGAGGGCGTCGCCGCGGTCCACATCGGCTAGCCCTCGGCGAGCGCGCCGAGTTGTCCGGTTGTGCACTTTCCGTGACCCAACATGCTCCATAGGCTCACGTTGGCCTGTTTGCCGCTTTCAGGAGGTGTCGTGCCGGACCCCAAGATGTACTGCTACACCTGCCAATCCACAAGGCGCCGTGCAGCAGACCGTCGAGCGTGTGCTGCACGGCGCCACCATGAGTGCGGCGCTCCCCCTACCCGGCCACCGGGCGCAGCACGGTCGGTGGCTGGGTGTCCGGGGGCAGCTGGACGGCCAGGCCGTCGGTGTTCTGGACGAGGGCGAGCTGGGAGATGGCGTTGACCAGGGTCACGGTGTCGCCCTTGGTGGTCAGCTGCCAGCGTTGGGTGCGGGTGCTGTCCGAGCAGGTCTGCTGGGTGATGGTGGCGCCCGCCTCCAGTGGTGCGCCCAGGTAGCGTCTGCCGCTGACCATGTCGAGGCAGTTGCCGGTGGTGGTGCCACCGCGGACCGCGCGGATGCGGTAGTAGCCGTCGGGGGTGGCCGAGAGCGCCCAGGTGGCGTCGGGGTCGGCCGCCAGTTTGGCCGGGGCTCCTTGCGTGGTGCCCGACGTGGTCAGCCGCTTGGTCGAGCCGGGGAGGGTGAGGGCGTAGGCGCCGTCCTTCAGCGGGAGGCGTGTCACGTTGTTCCAGCCGGGGGCGTGGCCGAGCCGGCCCGCGAGGTCGGCGAAGCCGGTGTAGGTCGCGGCGGGTTTGGGACTGCCCCAGGTGGCCTGGGAGATGAAGCGCAGCGGCAGATACGCGTCGGCCTCGACCTCGTTCTCGGTCTGTTCGGACGCGAAGTCGGGCCACATGGTGATCTTGGCGCCGCTGACCTGCGGCTGGGTGCCGGTCAGTGTCTCTCCCTCGAAGCGCAGGGGTGTCCAGTCGCTGTCGTACAGGGACTGGGTTCTCATTTTCGAGCCGCCGCGGATCAGATAGAGGGAGTAGGCGGAGTTCATGACCTGGTGGCCCTGCGCGAGGAGCGCGGAGGGCGGCTGCTCGGCCTCGGGGGTCCAGTGCTCGACGTCGATGTTCTTGTCGAGGGGGATGGTGTTGTCGCCGGTCAGTCCGTCGTTCCAGATCCGCAGGGTTCTGCCGGCGGCCCGCACATGGGCGTTGACGCGGTTGACGAAGTCGATGAACGCGTCCTGCGGGGTGGCTGACGCGCCGTACTTCGCCTTCGCGTAGGCGGCTATCTGCGGGTAGGCGGCGTAGTCGGAGCCGAGCATGTACTCGTCGGCGCCCATGTGCCAGTACGGGGTGTCCCAGACGGTCAGGGCCTCGTCGAGGAGCCCGGTGTAGAAGGCGTAGGCCTCGGGCCGGGTGATGTCCAGCCGCGACGGCGACTTGGCGCCGGAGGAGTCGGTGAGTTGCAGTTCGGGGTGGTTCTGCAGATAGGGGTCGATGTGCCCGGGTGAGTTGATCTCGGGTACGAGGGTGATGTGGTATTTCTTCGCCATGGCCGAGAGCTGTCGTATCTCGTCCTTGGTGTAGTAGCCCCAGAACTTGGTCTTCGGGTAGTCGTCGCTGGCGACTTTCGCCTCGATCCACAGCTGGTTGAGCTTCAGATACGACATCTCCCGCATCAGCCGCTCGAACCAGGGCATCGAGATGTGGATGTAGCAGGCGCACACTCCCACACCGCGTTCGGGGTACTGGGGGACGTCGACCGTCCGGCCGCGCGGCATTGTGGTCTGGCCGTGGAGCAGCTGCAGCACGGTGCGGGTGCCGAGGAACAGCCCGTCGTCGGTCGCTCCGGTGATCCGGACGGTGTCGGAGACGAGAAGTTCGTATCCCTCCGCGCCGAGTTCTCGGGCGGCGGGGTCGAGGCGCAGGACCAAGTCGCCGGCGCGGGGCTCTCCCCCGGTGACCACGGGCAGTTTGAGTCCGGTGGCGGCGGCCAGGTCGTCGGCGAAGGTGGCCGCGTCGGTCTGGGCGCGTTTGACCGGGGTCCGTGTGGCCGAGGCGCCTTTGGCCGGGGCCTGTTTGGCCGCGGGCGCGACGATACGGGAGCCCTGTTGCAGCTGGAGGGTGCCGGATCCGGCGGTCCACCCCGTCAGGGCCGGTATCACCTCCGGTGTGGTGGCGGTGGGGGCGGCAGCGGCGGACGCGGGGGTGTGCGCCGAGGCCGGCAGGGCCGGCGGTACGAACAGGGCCAGGGCGGCCAGAAGGCAGACGGCCCAGCGGCGGTGTCTTCGCGCGGCACGCATTCGTTGGATCACTGTGTCCATCGGCATGAGGGTTGTTACCCACTTCCCAGCGGCGAACACGCTTACTACTCTCGTCGGCCATGACCGGTGTCACGGCATCGAGAGGCGAACACATCCGATGAATCTGTTCCGACGCTCGAGGAGAAGCGGTCTGCGCCGCGCCATGATCGCCGCCGCGATCGCGGCACTGACCGGGGTGACGGCCCTGCCGCCCGCGACCGCCACGGCTGCCGCGACCAAAGAGGAAACCGGTGCAACGGGGTGTCAGGAGCCCGTGACACCCGCGCCGGTCATGGCCGTGGAGGAGTGCGACAGTCCGGCGCGGATCGTCGAGAAGGCCGCCAACATCGTGCCGCGCCCGTCCCAGGTGGCGTGGCAGCAGCGCGACATCGTCGGCTTCACCCACTTCGGGATGAACACCTTCACCGACCGCGAGTGGGGCTCGGGCATGGAGAAGGAGTCACGCTTCACCCCGTCGAACGTCGATGTGGACCAGTGGATGCGTGCGTACCGGGCGATGGGGGCCAAGCAGGTCATCTTCACCGCCAAGCACCACGACGGCTTTGTCCTCTACCCCACCCGCTACAGCAACCACTCCGTGATCGCCAGCCCTTGGTGGGTCAGCACCGCGGGCTGCGACCAGGCCGGGGAGGCCACCGCCGCCCGGGCCGCGGCCGAGCAGAAGCGTGACACCGACCCCTCCGCGTACTGGCGGGCCCGGGAGGCGGGCTGCGAACGGCAGGGCGGGGACATCCTCGGCACATACGTCCGCGCGGCCCGTGCGGCGGGGCTGCGGGTGGGGGTCTATCTGTCGCCGTCCGACGGGGCCGAACTGCCCCGGGCATGGCACAAGGACACCTACATCCCGGCGATCAAGGCCAAACCGGCCGACTCGCGCTCGACCGCCGAGAAGGCCACGCTGGAGGACGCGCCCGCGAGCCCGGCCGGCCAGGGCCGGTACGGCAACTCCAGCACGCCCACGGCGCGTACGATCCCGACCCTGGTCCCCGGCGACGACCGGGCCCGCGCGGTGGCGCGGGGCACCCTGCCGACGTTCGAGGTCGTCGAGGACGACTACAACGCCTACTACCTGAACCAGCTCTACGAACTGTTCACCCAGTACGGGCCGATCGACGAGCTGTGGCTGGACGGCGCCAACCCATGGGCCGGTTCGGGCATCAGCGAGAAGTACGACTTCACCACCTGGTTCTCGATGATCAAGGCGCTGTCGCCGGACACCGTGGTCTTCGCCGGGCCGCAGGGCACCCGGTGGGTGGGCAACGAAGCGGGCGTGGCGCGGACCGGCGAGTGGAGCGTCGTACCGGCGACGGGCGACCCGGACACGGCGCACAACGAGGGGCTGATCCCCGGTGGCGCATGGGCCGAGGACATCGGTTCCCGGGCGGTGCTCGGCCGGTCCGATGTGCGCTATCTCCAGTGGTTCCCGGCCGAGGCTGACTCCTCGATCAGGCCCGGCTGGTTCTACCACCCCGGCGAGCGGCCGCAGTCGGCGGCCCAGCTGGTCGACAAGTACCGGCAATCCGTCGGACGCAACGCCGTGATGCTGCTCAACGCGCCGCCCGGCACGGACGGGCGGATCGCCGACGCCGACCTCGCCTCGCTCACCTCCTTCGGCACGGCCGTCCGCGACACCTACCGCACCAACCTGCTGGCGCCCGGAAAGGACGCGACGGGCGCCGCGCTGTCCGACGAGGACCTGTCCACCGGCTGGTCCCCGGCGGGCCAGGCCACCACGGGCAGCGTGGTCCTGGACCTGCCCCGGGCACAGAGCTTCGACCAGATCCTGCTCCGCGAGAACATCGCCCGGGGCCAGCGGGTCGAGGAGTTCGCGGTGGACACCTGGGACGGCACCGGATGGGTACAGGCGGCGAGCGGTACGACCGTCGGCTACAGCCGGATCCTGGTGCTGGGCGCACCGGTGCGCACCGACCGGGTGCGGATCCGCGTCCTGGCCGCGCGGGCCACGCCGCAGCTGGCGACGGTGGGCCTGTACCGTACGGTCGCGCCGTCCTCCTCCAACCCCTCGTGACGCTTGACCTTGCCCAAAGGTCAAGGCCGACAGTGTCCGTGGCGACCGAGCCACGGACGAGAGGGACATGCATATGGACGACGACGCTCTGCTGGCAGAGCAAAGGGCCTACTACAGGGCAGGCGCGGCCCAATACGACCGGCCCTACGCGGAGCGCGAAGAGCTGCGGAAGTTGCTGACCGTCGTCGATGAGCTCCCGATCGCCGGGGATGTGCTGGAGTTGGCCTGTGGCACGGGCCAGTGGACCCCGAGGCTCGCGGCGCGGGCGCGGTCGGTGACGGCGGTCGACGCGGCGGCCGAAGTGCTGGCCCTCGCTCGAGCCCGCACCGCGTCCCCCACCGTCCGGTTCGTCGAGGCCGATCTGTTCGAGTGGCGGCCGCCACGGCGCTACGACACCGTGTTCTTCGCCTTCTGGCTCTCCCATGTTCCGCCGCGGCGGTTGCCCGAGTTCTGGAACACCGTCGCCGCCGCGCTCGCACCGGGCGGCAAAGCGATCTTCATTGACGATGGCCCCGCCGCCGCCGCGGAGGAGGACATCCTCGCGAACCAGCCGGCCCCGGCCGCGCTGCGCCGACTCGACGACGGCAGCCAGTACCGCATCGTCAAGGTGTTCCACGATGCCCGAACACTCACGGACGACCTCACAGCTCTGGGGTGGTCGGTCCGCATCCGGCCGGTGGCCGGGAACTTCGTCGGCATCGCGGAGCCGCCGGCCAAGAAGCCGTAACCCCGGCGCGGTTGCCGTAACCCCGGCGCGGGACAGCCGCGCCGGGGCCGGGCGACGGGCTCAGGACGTGGGCGTCAGCACCAGCTTGGCCTTATGGCCGGAGACCGACTTCACCGAGATCTTCAGGTTGTTGAGCCTGACGGTGCCGCCCGGGCTGGTGCTGCCGCTCAGGCGCCCGCCACCTGTGGTGGTGGCCGCCATCTTCACGGACCGGGAACTGACGTGCGTGATCCGCAGCTTCCCGAACCCGAAGCGGTGGCTGTTGACCTTGATGCTGCTGGGCGCCGACACGGTGATCTTGCACCGCCCGTCGTAGCACGGCCCGTGGGCGGCGGCAAACGACTCCGTCGCCGTCAGGCCGAACCCCAGGGTGCCCGCCAACGTCAGCGTCGCAGTGGCCGTCGCGGCCCTCCGCCACATTCCGGTGCTCATCAATGGGACCTCCTGTCTCCAAAAGGGGCATTTCCCTCGCGGCATTTCTAACCCACCGGACGCGGGACCCCTCCCGTCGTACGCCGCACGCCGTACGCCGACGCACGACCGACCGGCCCCACCGCCCCCGGACACGGCCCGGCCGAGGCGGTCTCATAGGCTTGCGATCATGGTGAGTGAATTCAGTGGCGCGTTCCTGCTGGAAGCCGAGCGGCACGCGGCCTGGGGCGCGGCACAGCTGGAAACCCTGACCGCGTTCGTTCCCGACGGCCCCTGGACCGCGGATCTGCCGTCCTGCACCTATCGGCAGGGTGAGCTGGAGATGCGGATCGCCGTGCTTGGCACCTTCGACATGGAGGAGCAGTCCTGGATGTGGGGCTGGGCGAACCCCGGACTGCGCGGGACCGAAGTGGTGTCCCTGACCGAGGGGGTCGAGCGGTACGGCAGGGCGCACCAGATCGCCGAGCTCACCGAGGAAGTCCTCGACCTGTCCGGCTTCGCCGATCCCCGGCGCGCCGCCGAGATGCTGGCCTTCACGGGGATGGGTGTGGTGCGGGCTCCCGGCTATATCGGCATGCCGGCCGGTCCCGGCACACAGGTCTACTTCCTGCCCGACGACCCGCAGGTACCCCGCGCCGCCCTGGACCCCGTCGCCCTGCCGCGGACGCTGCTCACCGGCGCGTCCCTGATCGGCCACTCGGCTCGCCACGCCGTGGCGGGATACTTCGACCACCACGGCATGGCCCAGCGGGCCGACGGTGACCGCATCACCGCCGACCTGCCCAGCGGCGACTCGGTCCACATCGACTTCGATACGGCGGGTCGAATCGCCCACGTCAGCCTCAAGGTCTCGCCCTGATATTCGGTGGCGCGCCGGCCCTCCGATGGTGAAGATCGCGCAGTGCCCAACTTCCTGGAGACCGAACGGCTCGCGCTCCGCGCGTTCACCGAGGCCGACGTCGACCACCTGCTCGCGCTGGACAACGACCCCGACGTCATGCAATTCATCAACGGCGGTCGGCCGAGAAGCCGCGAGTCGATCCGGACGCGGGCCCTGCCCCAACTCCTCCGCGACTATCCGTTCCTCGGCTCCCGTGGCTACTGGGCCGTGGAGGAGAAGGCCACCGGCACCTTCCTGGGCTGGTTCGAGTTCCGTCCCGTCGACGACCACAGCCCCGCCGTGGTCGAACTCGGCTACCGGCTCAACAAGGCGGCCTGGGGGTGCGGCTATGCCACGGAGGGAGCCCGGGCCCTGATCGACAAAGGGTTCACCGACTTCGGGGTGGAGCGGGTCACGGCGAACACCATGGCGGTGAACACCCGGTCCCGGCGTGTGATGGAGAAGGCGGGGCTGTCGTTCCTCCGGAACTTCACCGGCGACTGGTCGGATGCGATCGAGGGCTCGGAGCACGGCGAAGTCGAGTACGAGCTCACCCGGGCGGAGTGGGAACAGCGCCAGGCGTAACCAGGCGGGGCGCCCCCTTTGACGACAGGCCCTAGAGGCCCACGTCGCGACGGCGGATGTCCTCGAAGGGCTCCCGGCGCACGAGGAGCCGGGCGCGGCCGTCCCGTACGGCGGCCACCGGCGGGCGGCCGACCATGTTGTAGGCCGAGGCCATGGACAGGTGGTAGGCGCCGGCGACGGGTACGGTCAGCAGGTCTCCGAGGCGTATGTCGCCGGGGAGTTCGACGGCGGTGGCCAGGACGTCACTCGCCTCGCAGTGCCGGCCCACCACGGTGACCCAGGTCGGCGCGGCGGTGGTGTGCCGGCCGACCAGGCACGGCGCGTACCGCACTCCGTACAGCGACGGCCGCGGGTTGTCGCTCATACCGCCGTCGATGGCCACGTATGTGTGCTCACCGGTGTGTTTGACCGACAGGACCCGGTACAGGGCACGACGCCCGCCGGGCCCACGACGGCGCGGCCCGGTTCGATGAACAGCCGGGGCACGGTGAGCCCGGCCGCCGATCTCGGCGTCGGGGAAGGCGTCCCGGTAGGTGCGGCAGCGGTCGCGGACTTCGGCCTCGTCGAGGACATGGACCGGGGTGCCGAAGCGGTCGGCGAGCTCGGCGAGCGGTACGCCGCCCACCGCGAGGTCGCCCCGGCGGGGTTCGGTGGTCGAGGCGGGCCACGCCGAGAGGTCTGCCGAGGTGGCGGTGGTCGCGGTGGCGTGAGCGGCTGCGTGAGCGGTGGCGTGAGCAGTGGTCATCGTGGGCACCTCAGCCGATCCACAAGGAGAGCGTCGCGACGAGGGCGGCGGCGCCGGTCACCCGGAGCGCGCCGACCGCCCGCGGATCCCAGGCACCGGCGCGCGAGCCCCCTGCCGGAGCCTTCTGGGGCACCTCGGCGACGTCCCCGCCGGGCGTCGGCGCGGGGGCGGTGAACTGCGGGTCGACCGTGAGGGTGGTGACGCCGAGCGGTTCGGTGAGCGCGCGCAGCGCGGGCTCGGCGAGCCTGATCCACGCCTGGTCGGGGCCGAGGGTCGCGGTCAGCCTGCGCTCGGACGTGAAGCCGACGGCCGTACGGTCGCCGAGGGGCGTACGGAAGAGCCTGGCGGCACACCGTGAGGGGCCCGGCCGGACCGGGACGTACAAAGGCCCGGCCGGGAACCGTTCACAGGGTTCGGGGTCTTCGTCGTACGGGAGCTCTGCCATGGGATGCCTCCTGGAGGATCCAAGGTGGTGCGGGGGCTGAGCCGGGCGCCTCCGCTACAGGGAGGCCGCCCGGGCTCGCCGTTCACGCTACGCCCGCCGCACCCGGCTCCCGGACGGGTCCTGACGCGATGCTGACGGCGAACCGGACGACGCTGACGCACTGCTGACGCGATGTTGACGCGCGCTGCGAACGGTCCGCCGTGTTCAGGCGGGGAGGGAGCCGAGCCAGTCGGTCAGGTGCTGATTGACCTCCTCATGGCGTTCCTGCTGGATCCAGTGGCCGCAGCCGTCGAGGATGTGGCAGGAGCGCAGGCCGGGCAGGGTGGTGGGGTACGCCTCGATCGCGTCGGCCAGCCAGGTGGTGGAGGCGTCCAGGGCGCCGCCGAGGAACAGCGACGGTTGGGTGAGGGGGGCGCCGTCGAAGTCGGCGAGGCCTTCCCAGTCCCGGTCCATGTTGCGGTAGCGGTTCAGGGGTCCGGTGAGACCGGTCCGTTCGAACTCGGCGGCGTAGCTGTCGAGGTCGTGCTCGCTGAGCCAGGCGGGCAGACCTTCGGGGAATCTGTCGCGCATCGTCCCGCCGGGGCTGATGAAGTGTGGGTCGGGGGAGCCGGGCGCGGGCATGGTGTCCCCGGACAGGGCGGCGTAGAGACCGGCGAGCCAGCCGCGTACATCGGGCTCGATCTCGGACTCGGCGCGGCCGGGGGCCTGGAAGTACGAGATGTACAACTCGTCATCCCCGCCCATCTGGGCGAAGATCTCGCTGGGCCGCGGTCCTCCGCGCGGGGCGTAGGGGACGCTCAGCAGCCCGACCGCGCGGAAGACATCGGGCCTGACCAGGGCGGAGTTCGCGGCGATGGGCGAGCCCCAGTCATGGCCGACGATCACGGCCGTCTGCTCACCGAGCGCGTGCACCACGGCGGTGTTGTCCTCGATGAGGTCGAGCATCCGGTAGGCGGCCACGCTCTCCGGCTTGGACGAACGCCCGTAGCCGCGGACGTCGATGGCGACCGCGCGGTATCCGGCGGCGGCCAGCACCGGCAGTTGGTGGCGCCATGAGTACCAGGACTCGGGGAAGCCGTGCACCAGCAGGACCAGCGGTCCGCTCCCCTGCTCCACCAGGTGGATCCTGCCCGCGGGGGTGGGGACCAGGCGATGTGTGACGTCCGGTTGCGACATGGCTCCTCCGGGTTGCTGATCGACTCGTACTGCGATGGTGCGTTGCGTACCGCGTCGGTGCGAGTCCCGTTGCCGGTTCGGCAAACCGGTGCCGGAAACACCGCTGGTCCTGCCCGGTGTCTTTGTCTTTGCGGACCGGGCGCGTCGGGGCCACTGTGCGAGAATGGCCGGCAGAGCCCGATCGGCTCCTGGACGAGGTGCGCCGTACCCAGGCATGACAAGACGACGCGGGGAGTGTCTGTCATGGCCTGGGTCGTTCTTGTGATCTCCGGGGTGCTGGAAGCCGTGTGGGCCACGGCGCTGAGCAAGTCGGAAGGGTTCAGCCGGCCACTGCCGACCGTCGTCTTCGGGATCGGCCTGGTGCTGAGTATGGCGGGCCTGTCCTTCGCGTTGCGGACCGTGCATGTGGGCACCGGGTACGCGGTCTGGGTGGGCATCGGCGCGGTGCTCACCGCCACCTACGCCATGGTCTTCGGCGGCGAGCCCGTCGGCTGGCTGAGACTTCTGTTGCTCCTGGGCATCGTCGGCTGCGTGGCCGGGCTGAAGCTCGCGCACTGAGAGTCGTACGGTCGCTGCTCCCGGTACCAGGAGCGCATCTCCGCCTCGCCGTACTCCTCCGCCCGGTGCTTGGTGGCGTGGCGGGCCAGGGTTTCCTCGAGCGGTACGTCCAGGTAGAAGCCGTACGTCGAGCCGCGGTGGTCGGCGTAGAGGATGCCTTCGACCACGACGTGGTAGTCCGCGTCCAGGGCGTAGCGGGCGACGGTGTCGATCAGCCCGATGTTGGCCGCCCCGGGGCGGTCGTGTTCGCGCAGCACGGCGCGGCGGAGATGGTCCTGGCCGACCAGGGCCAGGCCGCGGCCGAACCCGTCGCGGAGGCCGGCCGCGACGCTCGACTTACTGCGCCACGCTACCGGGGCCGGTGGCAGGCACACCACGGCACACCACGGCGATTCCCCTTGAACGACTGGGCAGTTGGGTTACGCGGCGGCCGGACCGAGGGCACAATCCAAGCCTGACCGACAGTCCCCTCAAGGAGGTTCGGGTGAAGACGGCGCGCCGTACCTGGAGAAGATCCCGGCTGATGGCCGCGGTATCGAGCTTGTTCACCGCGGCTGCCCTCGCGACAGCCGGTACGAGTGCGGCCGCTGCCGCCGAGGTGTCCCCCGCCTCCGTATCCGAGGCGGCCTCGGCCATCGAGTCGCTGAACGTCCCGGAGACCGCCTGGACCGTGGATGAACGCACCGGGACGCTGCGCGTGTCCGTCGGCTCCACGGCCGGGGGCGACGACCTGGCCAGGCTCGACCGTATCGCCGCACGCTCAGGCGGCGCCGTGACCGTCGAACGGCTCGGCGGACCGCTGCGGACCCTCCTCTCGGGCGGCGACGGCGCATACGCCTCCGCGGGCTGGCGCTGTTCCGTCGGGGTCAATGTGCAAAGCGGCTCCACGTACTACTTCATCACCGCCGGCCACTGCACTGACGGCCTGCCGACGTGGTACACCGGCGCCGATCTGACCACCGCGGTCGGCCCGACGACGGGCACCAGCTTCCCCGGCGACGACTACGGCGTCGTCCGATATGCCAACGCGGCTGTCCCGCACCCCGGTACGGTCGGCACCGTCGACGTCACCGGAACCGCCACCGCCTACGTCGGCCAGGAGGTCTGCCGCCGGGGGGCCACGACCGGTGTCCACTGCGGCCGGGTCACCGGGCTCAACGCCACCATCAACTACGGCAACGGCGAGATCGTCTACGGACTGATCCAGACCAATATCTGCGCCGAGCCGGGTGACAGCGGCGGTCCGCTCTATGCCGGCGACAAGATCATCGGCATTCTCTCCGGCGGCACCGGGGACTGCGCCACCGGCGGCACCACCTACTACCAGCCCATCCAGGAGGTGCTGAGCGCCTACGGCCTCACCGTCTACTGACGGCCGGCCACACGGCCGGCCATGCGGAAACGGCGTCCGGGCAACGGCTCACGAACGGCGCGCCCGCGGGTCAGCAGCGCGCCCGCTTCTACCCGGCCGATACGGATACCGGTCGTGGTCTGGATCGGCTGATCTTTACGAAGCGGCGGGATCAGCCGAGGGCGCGGTCCAGGTTGAAGGCGGCGCTGATGAGGGAGAGGTGGGTGAAGGCCTGCGGGAAATTGCCGAGTTGTTCGCCGGTCGGGCCGATCTCCTCGGCGTACAGGCCCAGGTGGTTGGAGTAGGTGAGCATCTTCTCGAACGCCAGCCGGGCCTCCTCCAGCCGGCCGGCGCGGGTGAGCGCCTCGACGTACCAGAAGGAGCAGATCGAGAAGGTGCCCTCGGTGCCGGGCAGGCCGTCCGGGCTGAGGAACGGGTCGTAGCGGTAGACCAGGGAGTCGGATACGAGCTCCTGCGACAGGGCGTCGAGGGTCGCGAGCCACTTGGGGTCCACCGGGGAGATGAACTTGGCCATCGGCATCATCAGCACCGCGGCGTCCAGGATGTCCTGGTCCAGGCGCTGGGCGAAGGCTCCGCGCCGGGCGGACCAGCCGCGTGTCATGATCTGCCGGTAGATGGCGTCGCGGCTGATCCGCCAGCGGGGAAGGTCGGCGGGCAGTCCACGGCGGGTGGCCAGGCGGATGGCCCGCTCGATGGCCACCCAGCACATGAGGCGTGAGTACAGGAAGTTCTGCCGTCCCGCGCGGCTCTCCCAGATGCCTTCGTCGGGCTGGTCCCAGTGGTCGCAGACCCAGTTCACCAGGTAGCCCACCTCGTCCCAGTGGTCGCTGCTGATGGGCTGTCCCCACTTGTCGTACAGATAGACGGAGTCGATGAGCGCTCCGTAGATGTCCAGCTGGAGCTGGGCCGCGGCGCCGTTGCCCACCCGGACCGGGGCGGATCCCAAGTAGCCTTCCAGATGGGAAAGCTGGAGCTCGGGGAGGTCACGGCTGCCGTCGATGCCGTACATGATCTGCAGCGGTCCGGTGGCCTGGTCGCCGTCGCAGCTGATGCAGTGCTCGGAGAGAAAGCCCATGAAAGCCTCGGCCTCCGAGGTGAAGCCCAGGCGGAGCAGGGCGTAGACGCAGAAGGCGGCGTCCCGGACCCACATATAGCGGTAGTCCCAGTTGCGCTCGCGGCCGATGGCCTCCGGCAGGCTGGTGGTCGGGGCGGCCACGATGGCGCCGGTCGGGGCGTAGGTGAGCAGTTTCAGGGTCAGCAGGGAGCGCTGGACCATCTCCCGCCAGCGCCCGTGGTAACGGGAGGCGCTGAGCCATTTGCGCCAGAAGCGGACCGTGGCCTCGAATTCGGCACCGGCCTCGCGCCGGGCGCAGCCGAGGAGAGCGACCTCGTCGTCGACCCGGTCCAGGGCGAAGACCGCGGACTCGCCTTCGAGCAGTTTGAAGCGCGACCGTACGTCCCGGCCGTCGCACTCCAGGGGCGCGGTGGCCGTCAGCGCCAGGGACAGGGAGGGGGAGTCGAAGAGCACCCTGTTGCCCTGCATCCGCGCGGTGTGCGGCTCGGCCCCGTAGCCGAAGCGGGGCGCCACCTGTGCGGTGAAGGGGAGGGTGCCGCGTACGCAGCGCACCCGCCTGATCAGCCGGTGCCGCCCGGAGTCGCGGGAGTCGTCGACGACGGGCATGAAGTCCTGGATCTCCCCCGCGCCGTCGGCGGCGGAGAAGCGGGTGATCAGCACATTGGTGTCGGGGAAGTAGAACTGGCGGGTCCGCGCGGGGACGTCGGTGGCCAGTTCGAAGGAGCCGCCCCGTTCCGCGTCCAGGATCGAACCGAACACGCTGGGCGCGTCGAAGCGCGGGCAGCAGTACCAGTCGATCGTGCCGTTCGTCCCCACGAGGGCGACGGTGCGCAGATCGCCGATCAGTCCGTGGTCCGCGATCGGCAGATAGCGCGAGGAGGCCGTCGGGAATTGCGCCTCCTGCCCGTATCCGGCGTCGTCGAACACCATGTCAGGCCTCCCTGCCGTCGCGGCTCCGCCGCACGGCCGCGTACCCGGCGGCGCATGCCCCCAGCGCGGCCAATGTTCCTATAACAGGGTAAATCACCCCGCAATCGGCCAGGGTCGGTGCAGATGGGCCAGGTCGTCGGGCGGCGGGGTGGTGGGCCGGTAGATGGGCGGGGCCTGGTCGATGGCGGCCGCCGGGGCGTCGGCCAGCTGGAAGCGGCCGCGCAGGCGCCGGTAGAACTGCAGGGGGGTCAGCCGCGCCAGGCGCAGGCAGTACGGGGCCCGGTAGGCCGCCATCCAGTCCCCCGGGTCCAGCACCCCGCGCAGTTCCCCGTCGATGCTGACGGCGACGCGTCCGGAGTGAGGCAGTACGCGGACCGCGACGATCTCGTCGGCGTCGGCGATCACGGTGCGGTCGAAGGCCATATGCGGGGCGACCGGAGTGAAGACGATCGCATCGGCCTCGGGGGCCAGCACGGGTCCCCCGGCGGCGAAGCTGTAGGCGGTGGAGCCGGTGGGGGTGGCGACGATGAGGGCGTCGGCCGAGTAGCAGGCCAGCAGCTGCTCGGCCAGATACACGGCCAGGTTCACCTGCCGGTTCCGGGAGAGCTTTTCGAAGACCACATCGTTGACCGCGGTGACGTCCAGAGGGATCCCCCAGCCGGCCTTGTCCGTGGCGCCGGGGCGCACGGCTGGCGCGGGCAGCGCGGGGCCGCGCCCGTAGCACAGCGGCTCCTCCAGACCGGTGGGCGTATCCAGCGGGCGCGATGCCCGGAGGGTGAGCACCATCCGCTCCTCGATGACCGTCTGGTCCCGGTGGAGGGCGTCCAGCGCGCCCTCCACCTGGTCGGTGGTGATCTCGGTGAGGAAGCCGACCCGGCCCACGTTCACCCCCAGCACCGACGCCCCGTCCTTGGCGGCGATCCGCGCCCCGCGCAGAAACGTGCCGTCGCCGCCGAAGGTCATGACCACCCCCGGGTGGCCCGCGGCCACGGCCTCTTCCTGGCCGCCGCGCCGCGGCACCCCCGCCTGCCATACGTCGAGGTCGGTGCAGACGACACCGTGCGTGGCACACCAGTCCCGCGCGGTCCGCGCCGCCGCGACGGCGACCGGACGGCCCTGGTGAACGACGAGGCCGAGCCGGGTCAGAGGCATCGCCTCCACGGTAGTCCGCGCCGGTCCGTCCCGCAGATCGCGTGGCCGCGGGCGCCGGGGGCGCGGGTCAGTCGGCGAGCCGGCGGCTGATGACCAGGCGCTGGATCTGATTGGTGCCCTCGAATATCTGCATGATCTTGGCCTCGCGCATATAGCGCTCGACGGGATAGTCGCGGGTGTATCCGTAGCCGCCGAAGACCTGGACCGCGTCGGTGGTGACCTTCATGGCGGCGTCGGTGGCGATGAGCTTGGCGACGCTGGCCTGCCGGCTGTACGGGCGTCCCGCGTCGCGGCGGCGGGCGGCGTCGAGGTAGGTGGCGCGCGCGGAGTCGACGGCGGCGGCCATGTCCGCCAGCAGGAAGCCGAGCCCCTGGTGGTCGATGATCTTCCGGCCGAACGCGGTGCGTTCATGGGCGTAGGCGACGGCGGCGTCCAGGGCGGCCTGGGCCAGTCCGGTGGCGCAGGCGGCGATGCCCAGCCGGCCGGAGTCCAGGGCGCTGAAGGCGATCTGCAGCCCTTGCCCTTCCCGTCCGATGAGCCGGTCGGGGTCGAGCAGGGCGTTGTCCCAGAAGGCGGCCGTGGTGGGGATGGCGTGCAGGCCCATCTTCTCCTCGGGCCGGCCGAAGGTGAGGCCGTCGGTGTGCCCGGGGGCGAGGAAGCAGGAGATGCCGTCGCTGCCCGGGGAGGTGCGGGCGAAGAGGGCGTAGAACCCGGCTTCGCCGCCGTGGGTGATCCAGGCCTTGGCGCCGTTGATCCGGTAGCCGTCGGCGTCCTTGTCGGCCCGGCAGGTCAGAGCCGCGGCGTCCGAGCCGGCCTGCGGTTCGGAGAGGCTGTATCCGCCGATGAGCCGGCCGCTGAGGATATCGTCCGCCCAGCGGCCGCGCTGGGCGTCGGTGCCGAAGGTGAGAAGGGGGAAGGCGGCGAGGGTGTGGACGCTCACCGCGACGCCGACGGCCGCCCAGCGCGCGGCCAGTTCCTCCAGGGCCTGGAGGTAGACCTCATAGGGCTGCTCGCCCCCGCCGAACTGCTCCGGGTAGGGCAGACCCAGCAGGCCCGCCTCGCCGAGCAGGGCGAACAGGCCCTCGGGATAGGTCTCGGCGCGTTCATGTCCGTCGACGCGGGGGGAGAGTTCCTTGTCGGCGATGTCGCGGACGAGGTCCAGCAGGTCCTCGGCCTCCCGGGTGGGCAGCAGGCGGTCGACGGTCATGACGATGCTCCTGGGCGCGTACGGGTGGGCGGGCGCGCTCAGGACAGCAATACGAGGCCGTGGGCCACAAGGACCTTGTGAGAAGTCGGGTGCAAGACGCAAAATATTTCCACAAGCAGGCCGTTCGGACAGTTTTGCTTGCGCGTGGGGTGCTGTTTTATCGAGCCGTCGAGCCGAAGCGGGGCCTGAATGACCGAGATCGACGATGTGGACCGCCAGTTGCTGCGGATGCTCCGGGAGGACGGGCGGCGCACCTTCTCCGAAATGGCCCCCGCGGTCGGGCTGTCGGTGGCCGCGGTCAAGCGCCGGGTGGACCGGCTGCGGGAGAGCGGCGTGATCACGGGCTTCACGGTGCAGGTCGATCACGCCAAACTGGGCCGGGGCATCGAGGCGTTCGTGGAGCTGTCGTATACGGGCACCACTCCTGTCGGGGAGATCGTCCGCACCGCGTACGAGGTGCCCGAGGTCCAGGCGGTCTTCACGATCGCGGGCGATCCCGACGCTCTGGTGCATGTCCGGGTGCGGGACATCGAGCATCTGCAGCAGGCCATCGACGGGCTGCGGCGCGCGGGGCAGGTCACCGGCACCAAGACGCTGATGGTGCTGGGCTCCTGGACGAGAGACGCCTGACGGGAGACGGCTGGAGACGCCTGAGGAGCCGCGACCGGCCCCGCGGGCCGCGGAGGGGACGGCCGCGGGTCAGTCCGCGGCGGCGATGGCGCAGGCGGGGTGGCCCCAGCCGTCGGTGTTCTTCTTGATGGTCTCCCCCTTCGCGTACGGGGCGCCACAGCGGCACCGGCCGGGGAACTTCGCCGTGATCGAGCCGCCCGAGCGGGCGGCGCTCCCCCGCCGCGCCGCGGTCCCGGTCCCCTTGGTCGCCCTGCTCGCCTGCTTGCCGCCGTTCCCGGCCGGGGCCTCGGGCTCGGGCAGGGCCGAGCCGAGGGAGCTGCCGATGGCCTGCTGGGAGCGGGCCGTGTCGCTGGCCGCCTGGTCCGCGGCCGCGTTGAACGGGTCGCCGCCCACCTGGTGGGCCGCCACGTACACGAACTCCACGTCCCGGCCGCCCAGCAGCTCGTCGATACGCACCACGAGATCGCGGTTGGCCACCGGGCTGCCCGAGGCGGTCTTCCAGCCCTTTCTGCGCCATCCCGGCAGCCAGGTGGTGACCGCCTTCATCGCGTACTGCGAGTCCATCCGCACCTCGAGCGGCACCGCCGGGTCGGTGGACTCCAACAGGCGCATGAGCGCGGTCAGTTCGGCCACGTTGTTGGTGGCGGTGCCCAGCGGCCCGGCCTCCCACCGCGCCACCGCGCCGTCGGCGCCCGCCATGACCCATGCCCAGGCAGCGGGCCCGGGGTTGCCCTTCGACGCCCCGTCGCACGCGGCAATGATCCGTGTCGTCATCCCCCGATACTGCCACCTGCGCGGACCCCTCCCGCACCCAAGCGACCCCGGCGGGCGCTCAGCGGCTGATGCGCATCCCCGGCAGGAGCCGGTCCCGGTACTCTTCCGGTTCGCCGACCCAGCCGGCCATCAGCACCAGGCCGGAGGCCCGGTGCACCGCGAGAAAGCCGAAGGGCCGGTCGAAGCGGGCGTGGACCAGTTGCGCCCGGTGCGGGGGCGTCGGCGGCACACCGCCGGGCGCCGCGGCCATCGCGGTCACCGCGGCGGCGCGGAAACCGAGGGCGCCGAAGGTCGCCGTCGCGCTCTGCTTCGCCGCCGAGATCGCCAGCGGTGCGGAGCTGATCCCCGGGAAGTGGCCGTGCGAGGCGTTCTGCGCGGAGCGGAGCCCGAACAGCGGCGCGTGGTCGAGCAGATCGTGGTCGCCGTCCACGGTGAAGGGCACCGATTCGACGCGCAGCACAGGCGTCCCGTCCCAGCTCGCCACGGTCTCGACGGTCAGGCCGGGTCCGGGGGCGCCGAGCGAAAGCGCCGCGCCCGCCGTCGTCGGGTACGTCCCGCCGAGCGACGCCACGCCCGCCGACAGCACCTGCCCGCCCGCGTCGCCCTCCGCGCCGAGGAGCAGATGTACGTCCAGGCCGCTGTCCCCCTCGACCCGCAGCATGGTGAGCGGGCCGTCGGGGGTGTGCGCGACGGCGATCTCGTCCGACAGATGGCAGCTGCGGAACAGACCGGCCAGCGTGCGCCCGGCCCAGGGGCCGTGGCGCGGGACCGTCACGGAGGGGTCGAAGGGCCGTCGCCAGGTGGTCCGTACGACCAGGGCCGTGGCCAGCACCAGCAGCGTGGTCGGGTCGACCACGGGGGGCATCTTGTCGATCATGCCGTCGGTGTGGCGGGCCGCCCAGGCGTTCATCCGCTCGAGGTCGGCCTCCACATCGCCGGTGAGGGCGCCGTGGGTCTCCAGGGGCAGCCGGCTCAGCCACTCGGGGCGCAGCGGCAGCTCCTCACGGGTCCACAGCCCGAGGGCCGCGTCGACACCCGGCAGCTCACCCAGCGCGGCGAGCAGATTCCGGCCCTGGGCGAGCGCCGTTTCCGCGCCGATCCCCAGGGCCTCTTCCAGCTCCCGCCGGGCCGGGCCGTCGGCGCCGTCGGCGAGCAGGGCGAGGGCCGGCCAGACGCCGGCCGCGGTGAGGACCGTGCCGCGCCCGTGCACCGCTTCCCGCGCCCAGTTCGCCGTCATCGCGTTGACGGCACGCGCCGCCGTGGCGTCCTCGGTGACCATGTTCTCCCCCGTGTCCTGCGACCCTGTGTCCTGCGACCCCGTGTCCCGCGAATCACCTTAACGATCTCCAGTGCCTCAGATCACACGGGTCTCCGGAATAGGGGCGGCGGGCCTCTCGTTCTGTTGAATGTTTCACAGCTAAACATAACGGGATCGGACCCATACGCATGCGATCCAGCGGAAGAAGCGGACCGGTAGACAATGACTGATGCACTCAAGCGCCTGGCCGACGAAGGCGTCGCGATCTGGCTCGACGACCTTTCGCGGGGGCGCATCGCCTCCGGCAATCTGGCGGAGCTGGTCGACCGAAGCCATGTGGTCGGGGTCACCACCAATCCGTCGATCTTCCAGAAGGCGATCTCCGGCGGCGACGGCTATGAGGACCAGCTCCGCGACCTGGCCACCCGCGGGGTGACCGTGGACGAGGCCATCCGCATGGTCACCACCGCCGATGTACGGGACGCCGCGGACGTCCTGCGCCCGGTGTTCGACTCCACCGGCGGCCGGGACGGCCGGGTGTCCATCGAGGTCGACCCGCGGCTCGCCCACCGCACCGCCGCCACCGTCGCCGAGGCCAAGCAGCTCGCCTGGCTCGTCGACCGCCCCAACACCCTGATCAAGATCCCCGCCACCGAGGACGGGCTCCCCGCGATCACCGAGGTCATCGGCGCGGGCATCAGCGTGAATGTCACGCTGATCTTCTCGCTCGACCGCTACAAGGCCGTGATCGACGCCTATCTGGCCGGTCTGGAGCAGGCCCGGGCGGCGGGTCTGGACCTGTCGGAGATCCACTCGGTGGCGTCCTTCTTCGTCTCCCGTGTGGACACCGAGATCGACAAGCGCCTCGACAAGCTCGGCACCGAGGCCGCGAAGGCCCTCAAGAGCCGGGCCGCCCTGGCCAACGCCCGCCTCGCCTACCAGGCGTACGAGGAGGCCTTCGGCGGCGAGCGGTGGCGGTCCCTGGAGGAGGCGGGTGCCAACCGGCAGCGGCCGCTGTGGGCCTCGACCGGCGTCAAGGACCCCGCCCTCCCCGACACCCTCTACGTCACTGAGCTGGTCGCCCCCGACACGGTCAACACCATGCCCGAGGCCACCCTGGCGGCCACCGCCGACCACGGCGAGATCACCGGCGACACCGTCCGCGGCACCTACCAGGACGCCAAGGGAGTCCTCGACGAACTGGCAGCGCTGGGCGTCTCGTACGACGACGTGGTCCGGCTGCTGGAGGACGAGGGTGTCCAGAAGTTCGAGCAGGCCTGGCTGGACCTGCTCACCTCCACCGAAGCCGAACTCCGGCGCCTGGCGCCCAAGGAGGCGTGAACAACCATGTCGGCAACCACAGCCGGCCAGTGGGTCAACCCGCTGCTCGACCCGGCGGACCGCCGCCTTCCGCGCACCGCGGGCCCGTCCGGTCTGGTCATCTTCGGCGTCACCGGCGACCTGTCGCGCAAGAAGCTGATGCCCGCCGTGTACGACCTGGCCAACCGCGGTCTGCTGCCCCCGGGCTTCTCGCTCGTGGGCTTCGCCCGCCGCGACTGGGAGCACCAGGACTTCGCCCAGGTCGTCCATGACGCGGTCAGGGAACACGCCCGGACCCCGTTCCGCGAGGAGGTCTGGCGGCAGCTCGCCGAGGGCATGCGCTTCGTCCCCGGTGAGTTCGACGACGACAAGGCGTTCAAGCAGCTCCGCGAGACCGTCGACGAGCTCGACGCGGCGCGCGGCACCAGCGGCAACTTCGCCTTCTACCTCTCCGTACCGCCGAAGTTCTTCCCCACCGTCGTACGGCAGCTCAAGCGGCACGGGCTGTCCGACGCGTCCGAGGGGTCCTGGCGGCGCGCGGTCATCGAGAAGCCCTTCGGGCACGACCTGGCCTCCGCCGAGGAGCTGAACCAGGTCGTCCACGAGGTGTTCGCACCCGACCAGGTCTTCCGCATCGACCACTACCTGGGCAAGGAGACCGTCCAGAACATCCTGGCGCTGCGCTTCGCCAACCAGATGTTCGAGCCGATCTGGAACCGGTCGTATGTCGACCATGTGCAGATCACCATGGCCGAGGACATCGGCATCGGCGGGCGCGCCGGCTACTACGACGGCATCGGCGCGGCCCGGGACGTCATCCAGAACCACCTCCTCCAGCTCCTCGCGCTGACCGCGATGGAGGAGCCGGCCGGATTCGACGCCGCGTCGCTGGTGGCCGAGAAGCTGAAGGTCCTCAAGGCGGTCAGGCTCCCCGCCGACCTCGGTGCGCACTCGGTGCGCGGGCAGTACGCGGCCGGCTGGCAGGGCGGCGAGCTGGTGCGGGGCTATCTGGAGGAAGAGGGCATCTCCTCGGACTCCGGGACCGACACCTACGCGGCCCTCAAGCTGGAGGTCGACAACCGCCGCTGGGCCGGTGTGCCCTTCTATCTGCGGACCGGTAAGCGGCTCGGGCGGCGGGTGACCGAGATCGCGGTGGTCTTCCAGCGCGCCCCGCACTCCCCCTTCGACACCACCGACACCCAGGAGCTGGGGCAGAATGCCCTGGTCATCCGGGTGCAGCCGGACGAGGGCATCACGGTCAGGTTCGGCTCCAAGGTGCCCGGCACCTCCATGGAGATCCGGGACGTGACGATGGACTTCGCGTACGGCGAGTCGTTCACGGAGGAGAGCCCGGAGGCGTACGAGCGGCTGATCCTCGACGTTCTGCTCGGCGACGCCAACCTGTTCCCGCGCACGGAGGAGGTCGAGGAGTCCTGGAAGATCCTCGATCCCGTGGAGGACTACTGGGACACCCACGGCCGGCCGGAGCAGTACACCGCCGGCACCTGGGGTCCGAAGGCCGCGGACGACATGCTCGCACGAGACGGACGGAACTGGCGCCGGCCATGAACATCGATCTGACCAACACCACATCGAGCAAGATCAACGCGGCCCTGGTGGAGGCCCGCCGGGCGGCGGGCAGCCCCGCCGTCGGCATGGTGCTCACCCTGGTCGTCGTCACCGACGAGGGCAACCACTACGACGCGCTCAAGGCCGCCGCCGATGCCTCCCGGGAACACCCCTCGCGGATCCTGGCGGTCATCAAGCGGCCCGGCCGCTCCCCGCGCGAGCGGCGTACCGCCCGCCTCGACGCCGAGGTGCGCGTCGGCGGCGACGCCGGAGGCGGCGAGACCGTCGTGCTGCGGCTGCACGGCGAACTCGCGGACTACGCGGACTCGGTGGTCCTGCCGCTGCTGCTGCCGGACGCCCCGGTCGTGGTCTGGTGGCCGGTCGACGCCCCGGCCCGGCCCGCGCAGGACCCGCTGGGCGCGCTCGCACAGCGGCGGATCACCGACGCCTACGCCGTCGAAGACCCGCTGGAGCAGCTGGCCGCCCGCGCCGCCTCGTACGCGCCCGGCGACACCGACCTGGCCTGGACCCGGCTCACCCCGTGGCGGGCCATGCTCGCGGCGGCGCTTGACCAGGCCCGTACGGAGGTCGTCTCGGCGGTGGTGGAGAGCGAGGCGGACAATCCGAGCGCCGAGCTGCTGGCCCGCTGGTTCGCCAACCGGCTGAAGGTGCCGGTCGAGCAGGTGGTCACCGACGGCCCGGTGGTCACCGGGGTCCGGCTGCGCACCGCCGCCGGGGACGTCCACATCGACCGCCCGGACGGCCCGGTGGCCACGCTGTCCATTCCGGGCCAGCCCGACCGCACCCTGGCGCTGAAGGTGCGCAGCACCGCCGAGCTGATCGCCGAGGAGCTGCGCCGGCTCGACCCCGACGAGGCGTACGCCGCCGCCCTGCGCGCCCGGATCACCGCCCCGGCGCCGGCGCCCGCACCGGCCCCCGCCGCTTCTGGGAAGAAGGAGCAGAAGGATGTCTGACCCCGCCCGTCTCGACCGGCTTCCCGAGTGGGCCGCGCTCGCGGGGCACCGCGAGGAGCTCGCGGGGGTCCAGCTGCGCGATCTGTTCGCCGCCGACGCCGGGCGCGCCGACCGCTATGTGATGCGGGTCGGGGATCTGCATATCGACTACTCCAAGCACCTGGTGACCGACGAGACGCTGCGGCTGCTGAGGGAGCTGACGAAGGCGCGCGGCGTCGTCGGCCTGCGGGACGCGATGTTCCGCGGCGAGAAGATCAATGTCACCGAGCAGCGGGCGGTGCTGCACACCGCGCTGCGCGCCCCGCGCGATGCGGTGATCGAGGTCGACGGCGAGAACGTGGTCCCGGCCGTGCACGCGGTGCTGGACAAGATGGCGGCCTTCGCGCGGCGGGTCCGCTCGGGCGAGTGGACCGGCGCCACCGGCAAGCGCATCCGTACCGTCGTGAACATCGGCATCGGCGGCTCCGACCTGGGCCCCGCGATGGCGTACGAGGCGCTGCGCCCGTACAGCGCGCGGGAGTTGGCCGTCCGCTTCGTGTCCAATGTGGACGGCGCCGATCTGCACGAGGCCGTACGGGACCTGGACCCGGCCGAGACGTTGTTCATCGTCGCGTCGAAGACCTTCACCACGATCGAGACCATCACCAACGCCACCTCCGCACGCGGCTGGCTGCTGGCCGGTCTCGGCGCCGACGCCGGCGAGGAGGCGGTGGCCAGGCACTTCGTGGCGCTGTCCACCAACGCGGAGAAGGTGGCGGAGTTCGGCATCGACCCGGCCAACATGTTCGAGTTCTGGGACTGGGTCGGCGGGCGCTACTCGTTCGACTCCGCCATCGGCCTGTCGCTGATGATCGCCATCGGCCCGGAGCGGTTCCGCGAACTGCTGGACGGTTTCCATCTGGTCGACGAGCACTTCCGCACCGCCCCCGCGGAGGCCAACGCGCCGCTGCTGCTGGGGCTGCTGGGCGTGTGGTACGGCGGGTTCTTCGACGCCCAGTCGCATGCGGTGCTGCCGTACAGCCACTATCTGTCGAAGTTCACCGCGTATCTGCAGCAGCTGGACATGGAGTCCAACGGCAAGTCGGTGGACCGCGAGGGCAATCCGGTCGACTGGCAGACCGGCCCGGTGGTCTGGGGCACCCCCGGC
>NZ_JBSFMM010000100.1:0-40885 GCF_053599555.1 Streptomyces sp. NPDC000941 | reverse complement strand
CGGCGCCCGCCGCGAGCGTGAGAGCGGGGGGGCTCCTGGACGAGCGGCTGGACGCCCGCGCGGTGGCGCCGGCCGCCGCGGCGGCCCCCGCCGCCGACCCGGACACCGATGTGCGCGACCTCATGCCGGACGCGCTGCAGCCCGGCACGCTCGCCGAGCTGACGAGCCCTTCTCTGTTCGCCGAGCGCAAGGTCGTGGTGGTGCGCAACGCACAGGACCTGTCGGCGGACACGATCAAGGACGTGAAAGGGTATCTGAGCGCCCCCGCCGAGGAGATCACTCTCGTGCTGCTGCATGCCGGCGGCGCCAAGGGCAAGGGGCTGCTGGACGCCGCCCGCAAGGCGGGCGCGCGCGAGGTCGCGTGCCCGAAGATGACCAAGCCGGCCGACCGGCTGGCCTTTGTGCGGGCGGAGTTCCGGGCCACCGGGCGGTCCGCCACGCCGGAGGCGTGCCAGGCGCTGGTCGATGCTATCGGAAGCGATCTGCGCGAGCTGGCGAGTGCCTGCGCGCAGCTCGTCGCCGATGTGGAGGGCACGATCGACGAGGCTGTCGTCGCCCGCTACTACACGGGCCGTGCCGAGGCGTCCAGCTTCACCGTCGCCGACCGCGCGGTCGAAGGGCGCACCGCCGAGGCCCTGGAGGCGCTGCGCTGGGCCGTGTCCACGGGCGTGGCCCCGGTGCTGATCACCAGCGCCCTCGCCCAGGGCGTGCGCGCCATCGGCAAGCTCGCCTCGGCGCCGCGCGGTGCGCGCCCCGGCGATCTGGCGCGTGAGCTCGGCATGCCGCCGTGGAAGATCGACCGGGTGCGGCAGCAGATGCGCGGCTGGTCGGCGGATGGTGTGGCGGTGGCGCTGCGCGCCGTGGCCGAGGCCGACGCGGGGGTCAAGGGTGGCGGCGACGACCCGGAGTACGCGCTGGAGAAGGCGGTGGTCACCGTCGCCCGTGCCGCCCGAGCGGGCCGCTAGGCCCCTTCTCCCACGGAGATTCAGCAGAGCTGGATCCATCAGAGATGCGGTAGAAAAGCCACGGACCCGCCCGGGGTTACCGGACGGGTCCGACGGTGACAGCCCGCGCGGCTGCCGCTTCGAGCCGGTTGGCCAACTGGCCGACTACTTCTGCAGCTTCTCCAGCGTCCCCTTGGCGCTCGCCTTGAGCATTTCGGTGATCTCGGCATTGCTCTTGACCGGGCTGTCCGACGAACTCGACGCGTACTGCGACCACGTCGTCTGGTACGTCATCCAGCCGTCGCGCACCCCGAGGATCACATAGGCGCTGGTGTTGCTGGTGCTCTCGTACTCCTGCGCCACCACATACGCCTCGTCGCCGACACCGCTGACCTTGGACACCTTGTAGTGGGTGGTGGAGGTCTTCTGGTTCTTGTACGACATGTAGGTCGCCTTGAACTCGGGCGTGGGGTCGGTCTTCCGGTGAAGATACGCCGTCGTGTAGAGCCAGGCGGAGGAGTAGTCGCTGCTGGACGAGGAGCTGGGCTCGTAGTCGACATTGCATGTCATCGAGTCCATGGCCGGGTCCTCCGAGCTGCTGTGCTGCGGATTGGTCCCGCTGGTCGACTCCTTCTCCTTGAAGGAGGCGTTCTCGATGGGGGTCAAGTCGCTGGAGGAGCACAGGTTGTTGGCGTACTGGTAGGTCCCCAGGTCGGCCTTCTTCTCGTCGCTCCCGAAGCCGCCGGTCGAGAACACGACCCCGGCCCACACCGCCGAGGCGACGACGGCCCCGCCCAGGCCCCACAGCCAGCCCTTGCCCCGGCCGCCGGGGTTGACCGGTCCGGCGGGCGGCATGTGTGGCTGGGCGCCCATCGGGCCGTACCCGGCCCCGGCCGCAGTCTCGGGTGTGGACCAGCCACCGACGCCGGGAGGCGCGGGAGGACCAGGGGGCCCCGGGGGCATCGCGGTGACGGCGGGCATGGCGGGCATCGTCGGCTGCGCGTACGGATACGGCGACTGTCCCTGCTGCGGGCCCTGCGCGTAGGGGTTCGGCTGTGGGGCCGGTGCGCCTGGCTGAGGTGGCTGAGGCTGCTGCGGCGGCCCGTACGGGTTGGGAGACTCCCCCGGTATCGACATGACGTGAACATACCCGATAAAGGCCAAAAGCCCCACGCTGCCCTGGGGAAACGTCCCGCCACCGCGGAGCTGTTGCGGAATGCGCCGGACGCTCTGGCGCCGCAGTGACGCATAGCCGTCGCTCACCTTAATCGACGCCGTCGCCCGCCCGCCGCCGAGGCCGCAGTTGTCCGCTTGTCTGTCCGGTCTGAGCTGGGCTTTCGGACAACTCCCGACGGCCCGAGAGTCGAGGCACCGGCAGCCGGACGGGACATCGACCGGGTCGGGGACAGGCGCCTGACGGCGCTTCTGCCCGCCTGACGCCGTCCGTCGGCCGGCAGTCAACCGGGAAACGGAATCGCTTCCAGGATTCGCCTTCCAAGAAAGGACACCCGATATGCGACGTACCACCGCCGCGGCTCTGAGCGCCGTCGTGCTGGGAGCCGTGGGCGTGCTCGGCGCGCAGCCGTCGGCCTTCGCCGACCCGCGCACCGACACACTCCAGCAGCAGATGGACGAGACGCTGGCCAACACCCAGGGCGGCCGGCAGATCAGCGACTACGAGATCGCCTGGGACGGCGGCGCGGATGCCGTTCGACGTGCCGACGACCTTCGACGGGGACGCCGTGCGATGGAACGAGGACGCGGACACCCTGCGGGTCTGCGATCAGACTCCCGATGGGGTGGGCATACGGGCGTACGTCTTCACTCCGGCCGGCACGGACATCTGGGCCGACGGCGGGGACGCTCTCATCAAGGGGAGCGACACCAGTGACGACGGGGCATGCGAGGAGTCCTCGCGCGATATCCACGAGGCGGCGCACCTCTCGCTCAGGGTCTGCAAGAGCAGCAAGGGCAGCGAGAGCCGCAAGAGCGACAAGACCGGTGAGCCGCCCGGCAAATGCTGGCGCGTGCGGCTGTGATGACGCCCGGGACACAGCAATGCCCCCGGAGTGGGCCCGGGGGCATCGGACGTAGCGTGGCGTACTACGAAGACTGTCCGTGATTCGAGGTAGAGGGCTCGAATGTTCCCACGGCGGGGTGGGGCGGTGGCCCCGAGAATCAGCCCTGGAGGCCGGCGACCTGGCTGGCCAGGGCCGACTTCTTGTTGGCGGCGTTGTTCTTGTGGAGGACGCCCTTGCTGACGGCCTTGTCCAGCTTCCGGGACGCGACGCGGGCGGCGGCGGTGGCCTTCTCGACGTCACCGGCGGCGACGGCCTCGCGGGTCCGACGGATCGCGGTCTTCAGCTCGGACTTGACGGACTTGTTGCGCAGGCGCGCCTTCTCGTTCGTCTTGTTCCGCTTGATCTGGGACTTGATGTTCGCCACGTAAAGAGCCTTCGCAGGTTCGTTGGATTTCGCTGTTTCGTTTCGCGTCCGGTGTCGCTCGCGAGAGCGGCACGAGACACAGTCGACCAGATTACCAGCAGGCTTCGCGGCCTCCTAAACGGAGCCGAATCCGTACCGAACCCGGCCGCCGTCGCCGTACCGAACCCGGGCGCGGTCGCCAGTCGTGGGACCATGGACTGACGACTGACTGACATCACTGTCTGACAACACCGCGTCCCGCCTAGACACAGGACCCTGCGTGCCCGCGACCCCTACCAATGTGCCGGAGCCGAGCCGTACCGACCCGGCTCTCATCCGTAACTTCTGCATCATCGCGCACATCGACCACGGCAAGTCGACGCTCGCCGACCGGATGCTCCAGCTGACCGGTGTGGTCGATCAGCGGCAGATGCGCGCGCAGTACCTCGACCGCATGGATATCGAGCGCGAGCGCGGCATCACGATCAAGTCCCAGGCGGTCCGGCTGCCCTGGGCGCCCCAGGGCGGGGATCAAGGCGGGGATGCGGGCGCCACCCACATCCTCAACATGATCGACACCCCTGGCCACGTGGACTTCACCTATGAGGTCTCGCGCTCCCTCGCGGCCTGCGAGGGCTGCATCCTGCTGGTCGACGCGGCCCAGGGCATCGAGGCGCAGACCCTGGCCAACCTCTACCTGGCCCTGGAGAACGACCTCACGATCATCCCGGTCCTCAACAAGATCGACCTCCCGGCCGCCCAGCCCGAGAAGTACGCCGCCGAGCTGGCCCACATCATCGGCTGCGACCCCTCCGATGTGCTCAAGGTCTCCGCCAAGACCGGTGAGGGCGTGGCCGAACTGCTGAACGAGGTCGTCAGGCTGGTCCCGGCCCCGGTGGGCGTCAAGGACGCCCCGGCCCGAGCCATGATCTTCGACTCGGTCTATGACGCGTACCGGGGCGTCGTGACCTACGTCAAGGTCGTCGACGGCACGCTGGGCAAGCGCGAGCGCATCAAGATGATGTCCACCGGCGCCGCCCATGAGCTGCTGGAGATCGGCACCAACTCGCCCGAGATGACCCCTGCCGACGGGCTGTCCGTCGGTGAGGTGGGCTATCTGATCACCGGGGTGAAGGACGTCCGCCAGTCCAAGGTCGGCGACACGATCACCCAGTTCACCCACGGGGCGACCGAGGCGCTGGGCGGCTACAAGGACCCCAAGCCCATGGTCTTCTCCGGGCTGTATCCGCTGGACGGCTCGGACTACCCGGAGCTGCGCGAGGCGCTGGACAAGCTCCAGCTCAACGACGCCGCGCTGGTCTACGAGCCGGAGACCTCGGCGGCCCTCGGCTTCGGCTTCCGCGTCGGCTTTCTCGGCCTGCTGCATCTGGAGGTCATCCGTGAGCGCCTGGAGCGCGAATTCGGTCTCGATCTGATCGCCACCGCGCCCAATGTGATCTACCGGGTGGACATGGAGGACGGTTCCGAGCACACGGTGACCAACCCCAGCGAGTTCCCCGTGGGCAAGATCGACAAGGTGCACGAGCCGGTCGTACGGTCCACCATCCTGGCCCCGAGCGAGTTCATCGGCGCGATCATGGAGCTCTGCCAGAACCGCCGCGGTGTGATGCTCGGCATGGACTACCTCTCCGAGGACCGGGTCGAGATCCGCTACACCCTTCCGCTTGCCGAGGTGGTCTTCGACTTCTTCGACCAGCTGAAGTCCAAGACCCGCGGCTATGCCTCGCTCGACTACGAGCCCACCGGCGAGCAGGTCTCCGACCTGGTCAAGGTCGACATCCTGCTGCACGGCGACAAGGTCGACGCGTTCTCCGCGATCACCCATAAGGACAAGGCGTACGCGTACGGCGTCCGGCTGGTCGCCAAGCTGCGCGAGCTGATCCCGCGGCAGAACTTCGAGGTGCCGATCCAGGCCGCCATCGGCAGCCGGGTGATCGCCCGCGAGACGGTCCGCGCCATCCGCAAGGACGTGCTGGCCAAGTGCTACGGCGGTGACATCTCCCGGAAGCGGAAGCTGCTGGAGAAGCAGAAGGAAGGCAAGAAGCGGATGAAGATGGTCGGCAGTGTGGAGGTCCCGCAGGAGGCCTTTATCGCGGTGCTGTCCTCCGACTCCGAGGGCGACGCGAAGGCGAAGAAGTAGGGCGGGCCGGCGGGCAGTGGGTCCGGCGCGCGTAGCGCCAGGCCCACTGCCCTCTTCACGCGACTGCCGCCCCACGCTTCCGCACCGACGCGCCCTTGGTTTCAACAAGGTGGCCGAAGCCCCCTTACGCGGTACGGTTCCGGCCCTTACCCTGATCACTGCTCAAAGGTTACTCGCGAGTCAATAAGCGTGAGGCGAGCGAGGCAAGCGAGACAAGCACTGAGGCGGGCTCCGGAGGATGCCGTGACCGTGACCGACACAAAAACTTTGCTCGAGAACCGCCCGCCGTCCCTGGCGACGCACTTCCTCCAGCGCGTCGAGGCGACGCCGGACGCCGAGGCCTACCGCTATCCGGTCCCGCCCGCCTCGGGCGAGGGCCCCGACGACTGGCAGCCCCTGACCTGGCGCGAGACCGCGGACCGGGTCTTCGCCATCGCCGCCGGCCTGATCGACCTCGGCGTCCGCCCCGAGGAGCGGGTGGCGCTCGCCTGCTCCACGCGTATCGAGTGGATCCTGACCGACCTCGGGGTGCTGTGCGCGGGCGCGGCGACCACCACGGTCTACCCGAACACCAACGCCGAGGAGACGGCCTTCATCCTCTCCGACTCCGGCAGCCGGGTGCTGATCGCCGAGGACGGGGCGCAGCTGGCCAAGGTGCGGGAGCAGCGCGAGGAACTTCCCGACCTGGCCCATGTCGTGGTGATCAAGGCCGAGGACGCGATCCCCGCCGAGGGCGACCCCGAGGGCTGGGTGCTCTCGCTCGCCGAGCTGGAGAAGCGCGGCACGGCCCACCTCGACGACCACCCGGACGCGGTGCGCGAGTGCATGGACGCGCTCCGCGCCGACCAGCTGGCCACGCTCATCTACACCTCCGGTACCACCGGACGCCCCAAGGGCGTACGTCTGGCGCATGACACCTGGTCGTACATGGCCATCGTGATCGGCAATCTCGACGGGATCCTCTTCGAGGACGATGTGCAGTATCTGTGGCTGCCGCTGTCGCATGTCTTCGGCAAGGTGCTGACGGCGGGGCAGGTGTACGTCGGCCACACGACGGCCGTGGACGGCCGGCAGGACAAGATCATCGAAAACCTGCCGGTGGTCAGGCCCACCTACATGTGCGCCGTGCCGCGGATCTTCGAGAAGGTCTACAACGGCGTGGCGCAGCGGGCCCGCGCGGGCGGCGGCGCCAAGTACAAGATCTTCCAGTGGGCGGTCGAGGTCGCCCGCGAGTACGCCAAGACCTCCCAGGACAACTTCCGCCGCACCGGCACGGCCTCCGTGCCCATGGGCCTCAAGGCCAAGCACGCCGTCGCCGACAAGCTGGTCTACGCCAAGCTGCGCGAGGCGTTCGGCGGGCGGCTGCGGGCCGCGGTGTCCGGCGCGGCCGCGCTTGCGCCCGACATCGGCTACTTCTTCGCCGGCGCCGGCATCAACATCCTGGAGGGCTACGGACTCACCGAGACCAGCGGCCCCGGCTTCCTCAACCCCGTGGAGTACCGCACCGGCACGGTGGGCAAGGCGTTCGCGGGCCTGGAGGTGCGGGTGGCCGAGGACGGCGAGATCCTGATGCGCGGACCGTCCATCATGCAGGGCTACCACGGGCTGCCAGAGCTGACCGAGCAGGTGCTGGAGTCCGACGGCTGGTTCCACACCGGAGACATCGGCGAGCTTTCGCCGGACGGCTATCTCACCATCACCGACCGCAAGAAGGACCTGATCAAAACCTCGGGCGGGAAGTACGTCGCGCCGGCCGAGGTCGAGGGCCAGTTCAAGGCGGTGTGCCCGTTCGTCTCCAACATCCTGGTGCACGGCGCGGACCGTAACTACTGCACCGCGCTGATCTCCCTCGACGAGCCCACGCTCATGGACTGGGCGCGGGAGCACGGCCTGGAGGGCAAGTCGTACGCCGAGCTGGTGGCCACGGACGAGGTGCGGGACCTGATCGACGGCTATGTGCGGCGGCTCAACGAGGGGCTGCAGCGCTGGCAGACGATCAAGAAGTTCCGGCTGCTGCCGCGCGACTTGGACGTCGAGCACGGTGAGCTCACGCCGAGCCTGAAGCTCAAGCGACCGGTGGTCGAGCGGGAATACAAGGACCTGCTGGAGGATATGTACGCGGGTACGAGGGAGAACTGAGCGGACGCATGCGGCGGGCATCCCGGGCCGGGGTGTCGAGCGGGGGTGTCGGGTGGGGCTGATGCGCCACCCGAGGCGTAACATCCGCACAGGTGCCGCAGCTCCGACACACTGTTCACCTGATTTTTCCCCTCATCGCGGCTCACTTGCGTAACTCGGCGCATATGAGGGCGGCATGTCTGCCACTCTGTCGGTGTCGGACTACGGCGTTAGGCCGGGACTGCTCAGGAGCCGCACAGTGGGGACGCCTTCTTCTGCCACACCTGCTTCTGTCACACCTGCTTCTGTCACATCTGATCCGGCGCCGGGGGCGGTGCCGGGCGTAGTGCCCCGCCCCCGGCCCGGATCCGGGCCAGGGCCGGCGCTCGTGGCCGTGCCCGGGGCCGTACCGGCCGCTCGGATCGCCGCCGCGCGCACCAGCCTGCCCGGCAATCCGCTGGCGGCCTCCGCCGCGCGCCGGTTCGCGCGCACGGCCCTCGCGGACTGGACCTCGCTCGACTTCCCCGCCGTCGGCCGGATTCCCGACCGGGTCGCGGACGAAGTCGTACTGCTGGTGAGCGAGTTGGTCACCAACGCCGTGGTGCACGCAGGGACGGCGGTCGAGGTGAGCTGTGCGCTGGACGTCTTAACCGGGGACGGCGAAGTGCCCTCCGTGGTCGTGGAGGTGACTGACCATCACCCCACCCGTTTCCTGCGCGGTGAGCCACCCGATGAGGGCGAGGACCCGGTGTGCGCTGGGCACGGGCTGCGGCTGGTCGCCGAGCTGGCCGAGTGCTGGGGCACGGCCTACCGCCGGGACAGCAAGACGGTGTGGTTCCAACTGCCCGTCACCGCGGTCGAGTCCGCCGCCCTTCCGGGGGAACCACTTTCGGACGGCTCATTGCCCGCCGATCTGCCCGCCGCCTCGGGTGACTCCCCCAATGACGGCTCCCTAAAGGACGGCTCCCCCAACGGCGCCTCCCTGAAGAGCGATCCGTCAAGTGGCGGCACACTGAACGGCGACTCGCGCGGCGATGCGTACGCCGTCGAACTGCTGGCCCCCGACCCCCGGCGCGTCGGCGGCCGCAAGGACGACGCCGACTGGGTCCGGGAGGGCGCGCTGTCCTTCCTCGCCGAGGCCTCCGAGCTGCTGGCCGGACAGTTCGACGAGGACATGGTGACCTCGCTGGCCGCCCAGCTGCTCGTACCACGGTTCGCCGACTGGAGCGCGGTGTGGCTCGACACGGAAGGCGGCCCGCCGCGGCTCGCCCAGGTGTGGCACGCGAGCGAGAGCCGGATCGAAACCCTCCGCCAACTGCTCGAGAAGGAGCCGCTGGAACTGCCCGCCACCGCACGCGGCCGGGCCGTGCCCTGGCAGTGGCCCAGCGATCCCTCCGCGTACGGGCCCGGCGGCGCGGCTCTGGCCTGCCGGCTGATCGCGGGCGGGCGCACCGTCGGCACGCTGCTGCTCGGCCGGGCCGGGCTGATGCGGGTGCCGGGCGAGGTGGCCGGACTGGTCGAGGACTTCGCCCGCCGGGTCGCGCTGGCGCTGGCCTCCGCCCGGCAGTACACGCGCCAGGAGACGATCAGCCGGGTGCTCCAGCGCGGGCTGCTGCCGTCCCGTATCGCGCGGATCCCGGGCGTGGAGTCGGCGGTGGTGTACGAGCCGACCGGCGGCACCTCGGCCGGGGGTGACTTCTACGACATCTTCCCCGCGGGGAACGGCCGTTGGGTCTTCGTCCTGGGCGACGTATGCGGCAACGGGCCGGAGGCGGCCGTGGTGACCGGGCTCGTACGGCCCTGGCTGCGGCTGCTGGCGCGCGAGGGGTACGACGTCGGGGCGGTGCTGGAACGACTCAACCGGATGCTCGGGGAGGAGGCCGTCGAGGCCGCCGTCGAGGGCGCGGCGGAGGCCGTGGCCGCGGGCGTGGGGTTGTCGGTGGGCGGCGGGGTGTCGCGGTTCCTGTCGCTGCTGTACGGGGAGCTGGTGCCGCTGGGCGAGGAGGGCAAGGACGGCATCCGCTGCACGCTCGCCAGCGCGGGACATCCGCTGCCCCTGGTCCTGCGGCCCGACGGGTCGGTGCGCACCGTCGCCGAGCCGCAGATCCTGCTGGGTGTCGTGGACGATGTCGCGTACCAGAGCGAGACCTTCGAGCTGGCGCCCGGGGAGACGCTGGTGTGCGTGACGGACGGGGTGACGGAGCACAGATCCGGCGCCCGGCAGTTCGACGACGGGGACGGGCTGGCGTCGCTGCTCGGCGACTGCGTGGGGCTGGACGCGAGCGATCTGGCGGAGCGGATCCGCCAGGCGGTGCACGCGTTCGCGGTCGAGCCGCCGGACGACGATCTGGCGATGCTGGTGCTGCGGGCGCGGTAGGAAGCGCTCCGGACGGCCACGCGGCGGAGCCGCGGAGCCGCGTATCGGGCGGCTCCCCGACCTGACACCGGGGCTCCGCCCCGCCAGGGGCCTGGGCCCGGCCCAGGTCCCTGGCGGGGCGGGTCCCTGGCGGGGCGGGGCTGCCCCGGGCGTGCGGGGCGTTCTGGCTACGAGGCGTCCGTCCGCGCGGACCCCTCGGCCCAGGCAGGGGCGGCCCCGGCCGCACGGGCCCCCGGCCAAGGCACGGACCAGCCTTGGCTGCGCGGCCTCCCGGCTGCGCGGGCCTCTCGGCCGTGAGGCGTTCGGCGCGCTGCGCCGATGGCGGACAATGGGCGCATGCCTTCCGTACTGCCCGATGGCGAGCCCATGCCCGAGGACGGCGCGCTGCCCGTGAGCGCCGTGGCCGGGCCGGCGAACCGGCCGCTCGGGTTCTATCTGCATGTGCCCTACTGCGCGACGCGCTGCGGCTACTGCGACTTCAATACCTACACCGCCACTGAGCTGCGCGGATCCGGCGGAGTGCTCGCCTCGCGCGACAACTACGCCGACATGGTCGTCGAGGAGGTCCGCCTCGCCCGCAAGGTGCTGGGGGACGACCCCCGGCCGGTCGAGACCGTATTCGTCGGGGGCGGCACCCCGACCCTGCTGGCGGCTGCCGACCTCGGGCGGATGCTCGGTGCCATCCGGGACGAGTTCGGGCTGGCGGAGGGGGCCGAGGTCACCACCGAGGCCAACCCGGAGTCGGTCGACCCGCGCTATCTGGAGCAGCTGCGGGCGGCCGGGTTCAACCGGGTGTCGTTCGGGATGCAGAGCGCCCGGCAGCACGTCCTGCGGGTACTGGACCGCACCCACACCCCGGGCCGCCCCGAGGCGTGCGTGGCCGAGGCGCGGGCGGCCGGATTCGACCATGTGAACCTGGACCTGATCTACGGCACGCCGGGGGAGAGCGACGAGGACTGGCGCGCCTCGCTGGAGGCCGCGCTGAGCGCAGGGCCCGACCATGTGTCGGCGTACGCGCTGATCGTCGAGGAGGGCACCCAGCTCGCCCGGCGGATCCGGCGCGGCGAGGTGCCGATGACCGACGACGATGTGCACGCCGACCGCTATCTCATCGCGGAGGAGATGCTGTCGGCGGCCGGGTTCCGCTGGTACGAGGTGTCGAACTGGGCCACGTCGGACGCCGGCCGGTGCCGCCACAACGAGCTGTACTGGCGCGGCGCGGACTGGTGGGGCGCCGGCCCCGGCGCGCACAGCCATGTGGGCGGTGTGCGCTGGTGGAACGTGAAGCACCCCGGCGCCTACGCGCAGGCCCTGAGCGAGGGCCGGTCCCCGGGGGCCGGCCGCGAGGTGCTGACCGACGAGGAGCGCCGGGTGGAGCGGATCCTGCTGGAGCTGCGGCTCGCGGAGGGCTGCCCGCTGGACCTGCTGGCCCCGGCGGGCGCCGCGGCGGCGGCCCGGGCCGTGGCGGACGGCCTGCTGGAGCCGGAGCCGTACGGCGCGGGCCATGCGGTGCTCACCCTGCGGGGGCGGCTGCTGGCCGATGCGGTGGTGCGCGATCTGGTGGACTGACGCCCGTCCCAAGGCGCCTGCCTGAACCGAGGCCCTGACCTGACGTTCGGACGACCGACCCGACGCCCCGGCAGGCCCACAGGCCCCCTACGGCCCGGCCGGGCCGCCCACGGTCACATGGTCGATCAGCTCCTCCACCCGCCCCAGCAGGACCGGCTCCAGGTCCTTGTACGAGCGGACCGAGGACAGGATCCGCTGCCAGGCGGCCCCCGTGTTCTCGGGCCACCCCAGCGCCCGGCAGATCCCCGTCTTCCAGTCCTGGCCGCGCGGCACCGTCGGCCAGGCCGGAATGCCGACCGAGGAGGGCTTCACGGCCTCCCATACGTCGATATAGGGGTGCCCGACGATCAGTACGTGCTCGCCGGTGACCTCGGCCGCGATACGGGACTCCTTGGTGCCCGGGATCAGATGGTCGACCAGCACGCCGAGGCGGGCGTCGGGGCCGGGGGAGAAGTCGCGGACGATCGCGGGCAGGTCGTCGATCCCTTCCAGGTACTCCACGACCACGCCCTCGATGCGCAGATCGTCTCCCCACACCCGCTCGACCAGCTCCGCGTCATGGCGCCCCTCCACGTAGATGCGCCCCGCGCGGGCGACGCGCGCGCGGGCCTGGGGGAGGGCGAGGGAGCCGGAGGCCGTGCGGCGCGGACCCGTGGGGGCGGCGGCGCGGGGGCGTACCAGGGTGACGACGCGGCCCTCCAGAAGGAAGCCGCGCGGCTCCATGGGGAAGACCCGATGTTTACCGAAACGGTCTTCCAGAGTCACCGTGGGGCCCTGCGCGGTCTTCTCGCAGCGGATCACGGCGCCACAGAACCCGGTGGTGACCTCCTCGACGACCAGGTCGGGCTCGGCGGGCACCTCGGGCGCGGGCGCCTGGCGCTTCCAGGGTGGGGTCAGGTCCGGGTCGTACTGTCGCATCCGCATGACCCTAGCGCCGCGGCGGCGGCCTCAGGAGGACACGCCGAAACGAGCCGTGAGTTCAGCGGCCGAAACGAGCCGCGAGTTCATCGCGCTGTGCCCGGACGAAACGGGCGTCCACGGCGGCGCCGTGCCCCGGGACGTACACCGCGTCCTCACCGCCGAGGGCGAGCAGCCGGTCCAGGGCGGCGGGCCACTGGCCGGGGACCGCGTCGGCGCCCGCCTGGGGCAGCCCCGACTCCTCGACCAGATCGCCGCAGAAGACCACCTCGGGCTCGCCCGGGGCCCGGCCGGGGACGAGGACGGCCAGGTCGTGGGCGGTGTGGCCGGGGCCCACGTTCGCCAGCAGGACGGGCCGGTCGCCCAGGTCCAGGGTGAGCTCGCCGCACACCAGGTGGTGCGGGCGTACGAGATGGTCGGCGGCCCCGGCGGCGGCGCCGGGGTCCACGCCGTGCCGCACCGCGTCGTCGCGCAGCGCGTCCCGTTCGCGGCGCAGCAGCTCGTCGAGCCCGGCCGCCCCGTACACCTCGCAGCCCGCGAAGGCGGCGGTGCCGAAGACGTGGTCGAAGTGGGGATGGGTGAGGGCGATATGGGTGGGCCGGCGGCCGAAGAGCCGGGTGACCTCGCGCCGAACCCACGCGCCCTCGGCCAGGTCGGCGCCGGTGTCGACGACCAGGACGCCGGTTCGGCCGGCGATCGCGCCGACGGTCGCGTCCCAGCCGGGCAGCCGGCACCGGACGACGGACGGCGCGAGATCTTCCCAGCGCGCCTCTTCCCAACGGGTGTCCATACGGAGACGCTAGCTCCAGTGGTGGCAAAGCGGCGGCTCTTGCCCCGGCCACGGCACCCCGCCGTACACTGGCTGAGGGGTTCTGGCACTCGTGACCATTGAGTGCCAGGGGGAATACCTGATGAGACGGCTGGACTGGAGGTGCGCGCGGTGCTCAGCGAACGCAGACTCGAGGTACTGCGTGCGATCGTCCAGGACTATGTGGGCACGGAGGAGCCGGTCGGCTCCAAGGCGCTCACCGAGCGGCACCGGCTGGGCGTCTCCCCGGCCACGGTGCGCAACGACATGGCGGCTCTGGAGGACGAGGGCTATATCGCCCAGCCGCACACCAGCGCCGGGCGCATTCCCACGGACAAGGGCTACCGGCTGTTCGTCGACAGGCTGGCCGGGGTGAAGCCCCTGTCCACGCCGGAGCGGCGGGCCATCCAGAGCTTCCTGGACAGCGCCGTGGACCTGGACGACGTGGTGGGCCGTACGGTCCGGCTGCTCGCGCAGCTGACCCGGCAGGTGGCGGTGGTGCAGTACCCCTCGCTGACCCGCTCGACGGTCCGCCATGTGGAGCTGCTGGCGATGAGCCCGGCGCGGGTGATGCTGGTGCTGATCACCGACACCGGGCGGGTCGAGCAGCGCATGGTGGACTGTCCGGCGCCCGTGAGCGAGGAGTCGCTCGCGGACCTGCGGGCCAGGCTGAACAGCCGGGTCGTGGGCCGGCGGTTCGCGGATGTGCCGCAGCTGGTGCAGGATCTGCCCGAGTCCTTCGAGCAGGAGGACCGGGGTGCCGTCTCGACGGTCCTGGCCACCCTGCTGGAGACGCTGGTCGAAGAGACCGAGGAGCGGCTGATGATCGGCGGCACCGCCAATCTCACCCGCTTCGCGCATGATTTCCCCCTGACGATCCGGCCCGTGCTCGAAGCGCTTGAGGAGCAGGTCGTGCTGCTCAAGTTGCTGGGCGAGGCGAAGGACTCGGGCATGACCGTACGGATCGGTCATGAGAATGCTCACGAGGGCCTGAATTCCACTTCGGTCGTGGCAGTCGGCTACGGTTCGGGCGACGAGGCGGTCGCCAAACTCGGCGTGGTCGGACCGACCCGCATGGACTACCCCGGAACGATGGGAGCGGTACGCGCAGTGGCACGTTACGTCGGACAGATCCTGGCGGAGTCGTAAGTGGCGACGGACTACTACGCAGTCCTGGGCGTGCGGCGTGATGCCTCACAGGACGAGATCAAGAAGGCATTTCGCCGGCTCGCCCGTGAGCTGCATCCGGATGTGAATCCGGATCCCAAGACCCAAGAGCGGTTCAAGGAGATCAACGCCGCCTACGAGGTCTTGTCCGATCCTCAGAAGAAGCAGGTCTACGACCTGGGCGGAGACCCGTTGTCCGCCGCGGGCGGCGGGGGCGGCGCGGGCGGCTTCGGCGCCGGCTTCGGCAACTTCTCCGACATCATGGACGCCTTCTTCGGCACCGCGTCCCAGCGCGGCCCGCGGTCCAGGACCCGGCGCGGCCAGGACGCCATGATCCGCCTCGATATCGAGCTGACCGAGGCGGCCTTCGGGACCACCAAGGACATCCAGGTCGACACCGCGGTCGTCTGTACGACGTGCAGCGGCGAGGGCGCGGCGCCCGGCACCACGGCGCAGACCTGTGACATGTGCCGCGGCCGGGGCGAGGTGTCCCAGGTGACGCGGTCCTTCCTCGGCCAGGTCATGACCTCCCGGCCGTGCCCGCAGTGCCAGGGCTTCGGCACCGTGGTGCCGACCCCGTGCCCGGAGTGCGCGGGCGACGGGCGGATCCGCTCGCGCCGGACGCTGACCGTCAAGATCCCGGCCGGTGTGGACAACGGCACCCGGATCCAGCTCGCCGGCGAGGGCGAGGTCGGCCCGGGCGGTGGCCCGGCGGGCGATCTGTACGTGGAGATCCACGAACTGCCGCACGCGGTCTTCCAGCGCCGGGGCGACGATCTGCACTGCACGGTGACCATCCCGATGACGGCGGCGTCCCTGGGCACCAAGGTGCCCCTGGACACGCTCGACGGCCGGGAGGACGTCGACATCCGGCCCGGCACCCAGTCCGGCCAGTCGATCCCGCTCCACCAGCGCGGCGTCACGCACCTGCGCGGCGGCGGCCGGGGCGACCTGATCGTCCACGTCGAGGTGCAGACCCCGTCCAAGCTCGACCCGGAGCAGGAGGAGCTGCTGCGGCGGCTGGCCAAGCTGCGGGGCGAGGAGCGGCCGGTGGGCGAATTCAAGCCAGGGCAGCAGGGGTTGTTCTCGCGACTGAAGGATGCGTTCAACGGACGGTAGGCGCCCGGCCGGGGGTCCGGCCCGCGGCGGAGCCGCTGTTGTCCGCAGCGGCCCCGGGGGATGGAGTAAGCCAGGGCAGCAGGGGTTGTTCTCGCGCTTGAAGGATGCGTTCAACGGACGGTAGGCGCCTCAGCGGGCCTGAGGCGGCCCTGAGCGGCACCGAGCCGAGTACGGATTCACGCGGAGGACATGACACGATGTCGCCATGTCCTCCGCGTTGACCGATCTCTTTCGGTACCCGATCGTGCAGGCCCCGATGGCGGGTGGGGCCTCCTGCCCGCAGTTGGCCGCCACCGTCTCCGAGGCCGGTGGCCTCGGGTTCCTCGCCGCCGGCTACAAGACGCCGGAGGCGATGTACGAGGAGATCAAGCAACTGCGGGGGCAGACCGCCCGGCCCTTCGGCGTGAACCTGTTCATGCCGCACGCGCTCACCGCCGACCCCGCCGCCGTGGAGGTCTACCGGGAGCAGCTGGCCGGCGAGGCGGCCTGGTACGACACCCCGCTGGGCGACCCCGACGCGGGCTCCGACGACGCGTACGACGCCAAGCTGGCGATACTCCTCGACGACCCGGTCCCGGTCGTCTCGTTCACCTTCGGCTGCCCCGCCCGCGCCGTCCTCGACGCCTTCGCGAAGGTCGGGACGCGGACGGTGGTGACCGTGACCTCGCCCGCCGAGGCGCAGGCCGCCCAGTGGGCGGGCGCAGACGCCGTATGCGTGCAGGGTGTCGAGGCGGGCGGCCACCAGGGCACCCACCGCGACGACCCGCGCGCCGACGGGACGGGCGCCGGGCTCGGCCTGCTGTCGCTGCTCGCGCTGGTCCGGGAGATCGTGCAGATTCCGGTCATCGCGGCGGGCGGGCTGATGCGCGGCTCGCAGATCGCCGGGGTGCTGGCGGCGGGCGCGGTCGCGGCCCAGCTCGGGACCGCGTTCCTGGTCTGCCCCGAGTCGGGGGCCAACGCCCTGCACAAGCGGGCCATGACCGACCCGGTCTTCGGCCGTACGGAGCTGACCCGCGCCTTCTCCGGGCGCCCCGCGCGCGGGCTGGTCAACCGCTTCATGCGCGAGCACGGCCGGTACGCCCCGGCCGCCTACCCCCAGGTGCACCACCTCACCTCGGGGCTGCGGAAGGCGGCGGCGAAGGCCGGCGATCCGCAGGGCATGGCGCTGTGGGCGGGGCAGGGGCACCGGCTGGCCCGGGAGCTGCCCGCCGCGCGGCTGGTGGAGGTGCTGGCGGCCGAACTGGACGCGGCACGTGAGGGTTTGGGCATCGTGTGGGACAGAGGGGCGGTGTCGTGACCGCCCCTGTCTTCCTGGCCGACTCCCTCGCGGGGGCGGCCGTAGGGGCGCGGCTGGCGCTCGAGGGGCCGGAGGGGCGGCATGCCGTGTCCGTGCGTCGGCTGCGCGTGGGCGAGCCGGTGGTGCTGACCGACGGGGCCGGTACGGGCGCCTTCGGCGCCGTTGCGGCCGTCGAGGGCAAGGACCGGATGCTGGTCGAGGTGGCAGAGGTGCGCCATGAGGCGCCGCCGAGCCCGCGGATCACCGTCGTCCAGGCACTGCCGAAGGGGGACCGCGGCGAACTGGCCGTGGAGACCATGACGGAGACCGGCGTGGACGCCATCGTGCCCTGGGCGGCGGCGCGTTGTGTCACCCAGTGGAAGGGCGAACGCGGCCTGAAGGCGCTGGGCAAGTGGCGTGCGACCGCCCGGGAGGCGGGCAAGCAGTCGCGGCGGCTCCTCTTTCCCGAGGTGATGGACGCGATGACGACCCGCCAGGTTGCTCGGCTTCTGGCCGAATCCGACTTCGCGGCCGTGCTGCACGAGGAGGGCGCCGAGCCGCTTGCGACCGCGCCGCTGCCCGCCGAGGGCGGCGTCGTGCTGGTGGTCGGCCCTGAAGGGGGCGTATCTCCCGAGGAGTTGGCGGCCTTTGCCGAGGCGGGGGCGCGTCCGTACCGCCTGGGCCCGACCGTGCTGCGCACCTCCACGGCCGGAACGGCGGCGGCCGCACTGCTGTTGGGCCGTACGGGCCGCTGGGGCTGACGCACGCCGGCCCGGATGGCCGCCGCCCGGCGGATCATGTGGCCGAGGTTGCTCTTCCGGTTCCCCCCGCTCCGGTGGGAACCTTTTCTTATGGGGGCAATGAGGCATCAAAGGAACGCGCTCTTCGCGGTGGTGGCGGCGGCTCTGACGATCGTCGCCGTGGCGGCGTGCGAGCCCAGGGACAACACCGGGCTCAACGCCATCGGGGTGGCGGTCACCACGGACCGGGTCAGCACGCGCGCGCTCGAAAAGGGCGGTATCGACGTGCGGTGGATGACGTGCAACGCGGATGTGAAGGGCAAGCACACGTCCGGCCCGTCGCAGGACGCGAAGGCGTCCGTCCGCTGCCGGGGCAAGACCGATGACGACCGCACCATCAAGGTCAGCGGCACCGTCACCTACGAGCGCAAGAACGTCTGCGTTCGGGGCGATCTGACCGCCAAGGTGGACGGGCACCAGGTCTTCCAGGCCAATGTGATCGGCGACTGCAACGCGCGGAAGACGACGCATCCCCGGCCGTCCGGGCACACCACCCACCCGTGGGACCGGAAGACCACGGCGGGCAGCAACAAGTAGGCGGAACGAGTAGGCGAGACAAGCAGACGGGCCGAGCAGGCGGCACAGGCAGGCGCCAAGGGCGGCAAGGGCGCCATGCGGTTCCGGCGCGCGCCCTCCGGGCGTCCCGGTAGCATCCGGTTCCGTACCAGCCGACGTTGCGTAAGGAGCCACCGGTGGCGGGAGAACCGCAGGCCGACTGCCTGTTCTGCAAAATCGTCTCGAAGGAGGTGCCGGCGACCGTCGTCCGCGAGACCGAGACGACCCTCGCCTTCCGGGACATCAACCCCCAGGCGCCGACCCACGTCCTGGTGATCCCCAAGGTCCACTACCCGGACGCCGCCTCCCTCGCGAACGCGGAGCCGCAGATCGCCGCCGACATACTGCGCGAGGCGGGTGTGGTCGCCGCCGACGAGGAGATCGACGCCACCGGCTTCCGCGTCATCTTCAACACCGGCTCGGGCGCGGGACAGACCGTCTTCCACGCGCACGCCCACATCCTGGGCGGCCGCGGCTTCAACTGGCCCCCCGGGTAATCCCGTTGTCGTCACGCGAACTGGTCGTCCTGGGCACCGCGAGCCAGGTGCCGACCCGGCACCGCAACCACAACGGCTATCTGCTGCGCTGGGACGGCGAGGGCATCCTCTTCGACCCCGGCGAGGGCACCCAGCGCCAGATGGTGCGGGCAGGGGTCGCGGCCCATGACATCAACCGGATCTGTGTCACCCACTTCCACGGGGACCACTCGCTGGGCCTGGCCGGGGTCGTCCAGCGGATCAACCTGGACCGGGTGCCGCACCCGGTGACCGCGCACTACCCGGCGAGCGGACAGCGCTTCTTCGAGCGGCTGCGGTACGCGACCGCGTACCGCGAAACCGTGTCGCTGGCCGAGGCGCCGGTGGCGGGGGAGGGCGGCGTCCTGGTGCGGACCGCCGCGTACACGCTGGAGGCGCGCAGGCTCTCCCACCCGGTCGAGTCCTACGGCTACCGGCTGATCGAGCCCGACGGCCGCCGCATACTGCCCGAGCGGCTTGCGGCGCACGGCATCCGCGGGCCCGAGATCGGCCGGCTGCAGCGGGAGGGGGCGCTGGAGCGGGAGGGGCGCACGGTCACGCTGGAGGAGGTCAGCGAGGTGCGGCGCGGACAGCGCTTCGCCTTCGTCATGGACACCCGGCTTTGCGAGGGCGCCCATGATCTGGCCCAGGGCTGTGACCTGCTGGTGATCGAGTCCACCTTCCTGGACGAGGACGAGCCGCTGGCGGTCGAGTACGGGCATCTCACCGCCGGGCAGGCGGCTCGGCTGGCCGCGGAGGCGGGGGTGCGGCATCTGGTGCTGACCCACTTCTCACAGCGGTACGGCGACCCCACCGACTTCGAGCGCCAGGCGCGGGCGGCGGGCTTCGAGGGGGAGCTCACGGTGGCGCAGGACCTGATGAGCGTGGCGCTGCCCAAGCGGCGCTGAACGCTCCAGGCGGCGCTGATCGTCCGGGGCGTCCGCCGCTGTCAGTGCCATCGGGCAGACTGGCGGCAACCGCATTCATCCATATTCATCCGCATCGCATTCACTGAACGAGATTCATGGAACGGGACCGGCGACGAGGCCGGTCCGATCTGGGAGCGCACGGTGACCACAGACCACGGCCAGCCGCTCGCGGCGGCGTACCCGGCGGAGTACCCCTTGCTCGACCCGCTCGAGGCCGTCCGCAGACCCGGTGACCCGGCCTGTGACGTCTATCTCACCGGCTCGGTCTTCCTGGACATCATTTTCACCGGCCTGGACTCCGCCCCCGTGCGCGGCACCGAGTCCTGGGCCCGCGGTATGGGCTCCAGCCCCGGCGGGGTGGCCAATATGGCCACCGCCCTGGCCCGCCTGGGTCTGCGCACCTCTCTCGCCGCCGCCTTCGGCGACGACATGTACGGGGACTACTGCCGCGACGCTCTGGACCGCGGCGAGGGCATCGACCTGTCGCTGTCCCGTACGGTGCGCGGCTGGCACTCCCCGGTGACCGTGTCCATGGCCTACGAGGGCGAGCGGACGATGGTCTCCCACGGCCACGAGGCGCCGCCGCCCGAGGAGCCCGCCCCCAGCTGCCCGCCCCCGGCCCGCGCCGCCATCGCCTCCCTGGTCCCGGGGAGCCGCGAGGAGTGGGTCACCCAGGCCGTCGGCCACGGCAGCATGGTCTTCGCGGACGTCGGCTGGGACGACACCGGCCGCTGGGACCCGGCCGATCTCGCGGATCTCGAGCACTGCGAGGCGTTCCTGCCCAACGCGGCCGAGGCGATGCGGTACACCCGCACCGAATGCCCGCGCGCCGCCGCCCGCGCGCTCGCCGACAAGGTGCCGCTCGCGGTGGTCACCCTCGGCGCCGAGGGGGCGTACGCGGTGGACGGGCGCACCGGCGAGACCGCCGAGGTGCCCGCGATCGCCGTGGAGGCCCTGGACCCGACCGGCGCGGGTGATGTGTTCGTCGCGGGCTTTGTCACCGGCACCCTCGCCCAGTGGCCGCTCGCCGACCGGCTGGCCTTCGCGGGCCTGAGCGCCGCGCTGTCGGTGCAGGAGTTCGGCGGCTCGCTGTCGGCGCCCGGCTGGGTGGAGATCGCTGCCTGGTGGCAGCACGCCAAGTCGTACGACGACCAGAACCCCTCCGCGCTGCGCCGCTACGCCTTCCTGGACCGTATCCTCCCGGCCGCCGCCCGCCCCTGGCCGCTGCGCCGGGCCGTGCCCACGATCGGCTTCCGGCAGGCGTGACGGAGAGGCATGAGGGAGTGGAGTAAAAGCACTCGGGTCTTGTCAGTGCTCCGTCGTACCCTTGTACTCGAGGTTGTCGAGCAACGAGAACCCCGCAAGAGGAGGTAGGAGCAGGCCTCAGAGCCGGCCCATGACGCAACCAACCACAGCACGCCAGGCGCATGCGCAGTTCACGGTCCCGACCAAGCACCCGATGGTCATGGTGCTGGGATCGGGCGATTCGCTGCTGCGCGTCATCGAAAAGGCCTTCCCGGCGACCGACATCCATGTGCGGGGCAATGAGGTCAGCGCGACCGGGGACCCCGCGGAAGTCGCTCTCGTCCAGCGCCTGTTCGACGAGATGATGCTGGTGCTCCGCACCGGTCAACCGATGACAGAGGACGCGGTGGAGCGCTCGATTTCCATGCTGCGCGCCGCGGAGAACGGCGAGAGCGGGGTGGAGACCCCGGCCGAGGTGCTCACGCAGAACATCCTCTCCAACCGCGGGCGCACCATCCGCCCCAAGACCCTCAACCAGAAGCGCTACGTCGACGCCATCGACAAGCACACCGTCGTCTTCGGCATCGGCCCGGCCGGTACCGGCAAGACCTATCTGGCCATGGCCAAGGCGGTCCAGGCCCTGCAGTCCAAGCAGGTCACCCGGATCATCCTGACCCGGCCGGCGGTCGAGGCGGGCGAGCGGCTCGGCTTCCTGCCCGGCACGCTCTACGAGAAGATCGACCCGTATCTGCGCCCGCTGTACGACGCGCTGCACGACATGCTCGACCCCGACTCCATCCCGCGCCTGATGGCCGCGGGCACGATCGAGGTCGCACCGCTGGCGTATATGCGCGGCCGCACGCTCAACGACGCGTTCATCATCCTCGACGAGGCCCAGAACACGAACCCCGAGCAGATGAAGATGTTCCTCACCCGGCTCGGCTTCGACTCCAAGATCGTGGTCACGGGTGATGTCACCCAGGTCGACCTCCCGGGCGGGAAGAGCGGTCTGCGCCAGGTGCAGGAGATCCTGGAGGGCGTCGAGGATGTGCACTTCTCCCGGCTCACCAGCAAGGACGTGGTCCGCCACAAGCTGGTCGGCCGCATTGTGGACGCGTACGAGCTGTACGACAGCCGGAACGGAAAGTAAAACAACACTCTCATGGCGATCGACGTCAACAACGAATCCGGCACAGAGATCGACGAGCGGGCGGTGCTGGATGTCGCCCGCTACGCGTTGGCCCGGATGCGTATCCACCCGCTCTCCGAGCTCTCGGTGATCGTCGTCGACGCCGACGCCATGGAGCAGCTTCATATTCAGTGGATGGACCTGCCGGGGCCCACCGACGTCATGTCCTTCCCGATGGACGAGCTGCGTCCGCCCGTGAAGGACGACGAGGAGCCCCCGCAGGGCCTCCTCGGGGATATCGTGCTCTGCCCCGAGGTGGCCAAGAAGCAGGGGGAGGAGGCGCCGACCGGACACTCCATGGACGAGGAACTTCAGCTCCTGACCGTCCACGGCGTCCTCCACCTCCTGGGCTACGACCACGAGGAGCCGGACGAGCGGGCCGAGATGTTCGGCCTGCAGGCCGCCATCGTCGACGGCTGGCGCGCCGAGCGCGGCATGACCGGCCCCTCCCCGGCCCCCACGACCCGATGAACGGCCCGCTGATCACAGCCGCCGTCCTGCTGGTGGTGGTCGCCTGGCTGGCGGCCTGCGCCGAGGCCGGCCTGGCCCGCACCACCCGCTTCCGCGCCGAGGAGGCCGTACGGGCCGGGCGGCGCGGCAGCGCCAAGCTGATGCAGGTCGCCGAGGACCCGACCCGCTATCTGAACGTCGCGCTGCTGGTGCGGGTCGCCTGCGAGATGGCGGCCGGCGCGGTCGTCACGTACGCGTGTCTGCGCGAGTTCGACGAGACGTGGAAGGCGCTGACCATCGCGATCGGCGTGATGGTCCTCGTCTCGTATGTGGCCGTCGGCGTCTCGCCGCGCACCATCGGCGCCCAGCACCCGCTGAACACGGCGACCGCCGCCGCGTATGTCCTGCTGCCCCTGGCCCGCGTCATGGGCCCCATCCCGCCGCTGCTGATCCTCATCGGCAACGCGCTGACCCCCGGCAAGGGCTTCCGCAAGGGCCCCTTCGCCTCCGAGGCCGAGCTGCGCGCCCTGGTGGACCTCGCGGAGAAGGAGTCGCTGATCGAGGACGAGGAGCGGCGCATGGTGCACTCCGTCTTCGAGCTGGGCGACACGCTGGTGCGCGAGGTGATGGTGCCGCGCACCGACCTCGTCGCCATCGAGCGCTTCAAGACCATCCGGCAGGCCCTGACCCTCGCGCTGCGCTCCGGCTTCTCCCGGATCCCGGTCACCGGGGAGAACGAGGACGACATCGTCGGCATCGTCTACCTCAAGGACCTGGCCCGTAAGACGCATATCAACCGCGATGCCGAGTCCGAGCTGGTCTCCACCGCCATGCGGCCCGCCGCCTTCGTGCCCGACACCAAGAACGCGGGCGATCTGCTGCGCGAGATGCAGCAGGAGCGCAACCACGTCGCGGTCGTCGTCGACGAATACGGCGGCACGGCCGGGATCGTCACCATCGAGGACATCCTCGAGGAGATCGTCGGCGAGATCACCGACGAGTACGACCGCGAGCTGCCGCCGATCCAGGACCTGGGCGACGGCACCCACCGGGTCACCGCCCGGCTCGGCCTGGACGACCTCGGCGAGCTGTACGGGACGGACCTGGACGACGAGGACGTCGAGACGGTCGGCGGGCTGCTGGCCAAGTCGCTGGGGCGGGTGCCGATCGCGGGCGCCACGGCGGAGGTCGAGGTCGAGGACGGCGGCCCGGACTCCGATCTCAAGTCCCTCCGGCTGACCGCCGAGTCCACGGCCGGCCGCCGGAACCGCATCGTCACGGTCCTGGTCGAGCCGGTCCGCGCGACGGCCGAGACCGAGCCCGGGGACTGAGAAGACCGGCCCGGAGACTGAAGGGACCGAGGGCCCGTACGGATCGGGGAGGCGCGGCCTACGGCGGGAGCGCGCTCCCGTCCAGTGTCAGGGTGCGCAGCTCGCCGCGCGCCGTGATGCCCAGCTTCGGGAAGATCTTGTACAGGTGGTAGCCGACGGTGCGCGGGCTCACCCCCAGCCGTGCGCCGATCTCGCGGTTGGTGAGCCCGCCCGCCGCCAGCCGCGCCACCTGCAGCTCCTGCCCGGTGAGCCGGGAGGCCGCGTCCTCGCCGCCGCGCCGCGCCGAACCGCCGGCCGCCCGCAGCTCGCCGAGCGCACGGTCCCGCCACACGGGTGCGCCGAGCCCCTCGAACAGATCGGCGGCGAGCCGCAGATGCGCCCGCGCCTCGCCCGGCCTCCGTGCCCGCCGCAGCCACTCGCCGTGCAGCAGCGCGGAGCGGGCACGGGTGAAGGGGTGGTCGTGCAGGCCGTCCGCGCCGGGCCCGGTGCCTGTCTCGGTGTCCGTGCCGGTGTCCGTGCCGTGGGCCTCTCGGAACGCGTCCTCCGCGCCCTCTGCGCCCTCAGCGCCCTCCGCGTCGGCCAGCAGCGCACGACAGCGGTGCCACTGCGCGCGGGCCCACGGCAGACCGCTGCCGACCGCCCACCCCGCGAACCCTTCCGCCACCGCGCGGGCGGCGGCCCAGTCGCCCGCCGCCCGCTGCGCCTCGACCAGATCGGCGGCGGACCGGCGGGCGATCCGCCCGTGCGCGTACGGTGAGCCGGGCGTGTGCACCGCCGTCAGCCGCTCGCGCGCTTCGCCGTGGTCGCCGCGGGCCAGAGCGAGCAGCGCTGCCGCCCAGGTGGCCTCGGCGGCGGCCGAGCGGTTGCCGAGGGGGAGGGCGATTGCCAGCGCCTTCCCGGCGTACGCACGGCACGCGGCGTCGTCGCCGCGCAGCGCGGCCAGGCGGGCGAGTACCGCCAGGGCATCGGCGGCCCGCACCTGCTGGTCCATGTCCCGGGTCAGCCGCAGCGCCTCCTCGGCGTGCTCCTCGGCGGGCCGCGCCAGGCCCAGCTCGCACTCCAGCCCGGCGAGCCAGATCATCGGCAGGGCGAGCAGCGCGAGCGTGCCGGAGGAGCGGATGGTCTCGCATGCGGCCAGGGCGAAGTCCCGGGCGCGGCGCGGTGCGGGACCGTCGCGGGTGATCACCAGCGGCCACAGCCAGCGGTGCACACCGCTCGTCCCGAGTTCCTCGGGCGCCTCCCGCAGAATCCGCCACGGGTCGGCGCCGGAGGAGGCGGTGTCCCCGTCGAAGGCGGCTGCGAGCAGCCGTCCGTAGCGCCGGTAGCGGGAGTCGAGGTCAAGGCCGGCGATGCGCAGGGCGGCCTCGCGCATACGGTCGTGCCGGTCGGCGTGGTCGGCCGCGTCGCACGCCATGAACAGCAGCGCGGCCGCCGCCTCAGGGGAGTGCGGGGCGAGCGCGTCGGCGCTGTGGGTCAGCTCCCGGAGCGCGGCGTCCTGATGCCCGCCGGAGTGCTCCATGAGCCCGCGCAGCCGGGCGAGCGCGATCTGGGCGCCCCGGTCCGAGGCGTGCGCCTCCGGGGGCACCGCCGCCGGACCGGAGCCGTCGTGGGCGCGGTCGGCGACAGGCCGCCCCTGCCTCGTGGCGGTGGCCCGGGCGGCGAGCCGGCGGGCCGTGTCCTGGTGGCCGGACTTCCAGGCGGCGTGGGCGGCCGCCGCCAGGCGTCGGGCGCGGGCGCCGCCGGTCGTGCTGAGGTCGGCGGCGCGGCTGAGTACGGACGCGACGGCGGAGAGCCCGCCACGGTCGGCGATCTCGTCCGCGCCGCGTTCCAGGGCGGCCGCGATGTCCTCGTCGGGGCCGGTGGCGGTGAGGGCGCGGTGCCAGGCGGCGGCGGTGGCCAGGCCGGAGGCGGCCAGTTCGGCCGCGAGGGCCAGGTGGGTGGCGCGGCGCTCCAGGAACGGGGCGTCGGTGTGGACCGCGGAGCGGACCAGGGGGTGGCGGAAGCGGATGTCGGGGCCCGACACCTGGACCAGACCGGCGCGTTCGACCGAGGTGAGCGCGGCGGCGGTGACGCCCAGCCGTGCGGCCGCGGCCAGCACGATGTCGGTGCGGCCCCGGTCCTCGGCCGCCGCGACGAGCAGCAGGGTGCGTTGGGCGGAGGGCAGCGTACGCACCCGGACCGCGAACGCCTCGCGCAGCCGCGCGGTCAGCGGCAGTGAGCCGAGGGGCAGCGGGCCGAGAGGGACTGGGCTGACGGGGACCGGGCTGACGGGGACCGGGTCGGGAGAGGCCGAGCCGAGGGGCGGCGGGCCGAGGCCGCCTGGAGGCGTCGGCCTGGGCCCGTCGGCCGTCGTTACGGCCGTCGTCGCGGTCCCCGTCAGTTCGAGCAGCGCCAGCGGGTTGCCACCCGTGTCGGCCACCAGCGCGGCGAGTTCCGGGCCGCTCATGCCCCGCCCGCGCCCGGCCAGCAGGGCCGCGGCGTCCTGTGGGCCGAGTCCGCCCAGCCGCAGGCCGGGCAGGTCGTCGGCGCGGACGGACCCGCCGCCGCCCATGTCGTCGCGCACCGCGAGCAGGGCCGAGGCCCGCAGCCCGCCCAGCCGCCGGGCCACGAAGAGGACCGTCGTGAGGGTCGCCGGATCCAGCCACTGCAGATCGTCCACGGCCAGCAGCAGGGGCGAGCGCTCGGCGGCCCGCTCGAGCAGTGCCAGCGCGGCCGTGCACACCATCAGGTCCCTCGCCGTACCGTCGGCCAGCCCCAACGCGGTGTGCAGGGCGGCCCGTTGGGCACCCGGCAGGTCCTCGGCCTGGGGCAGCACCGGAGACAGCAGCTGCTGGAGCCCGCCGAAACCGAGCGCGACCTCCGACTCCAGACCGGTGCAGCGCAGCACCACGGCCGCCGGGTGTTCCCGCGCCGCGAACGAGACGGCATCGCCCAGGAGCGCCGTCTTGCCGATCCCGGCCTCCCCGCGCACCAGCAGGGCGCGGCCCCGCCCGGCCACCGCGTCGGCGACGACGCCGCGGACGGCGGCCTGCTCGCCGTCCCGTCCGCACAGAGGTTCCATGCGCCGAGCGTATCGCCGGGCGTATCGCCGGGCGCATCGGTGACCAGCCGGCGCACCCGGGACACCCGCCTGGCGGGCTCGGCGCGCGCCGGCCCGGTCAGGTCATGAACTTGTCACACTTGTTCTCCGGTACCCACCGGTGGGAGCTGATGGCGTTGTTCACGCCGCGCACGGCTCCGTTGGACACGGTGAAGTAGTTGTCGGAGAGGTCCGAGGCGTACTTCTCGGACTTCTTGAGGCAACTGTGGCCGCCGGTCCAGTCCTGCCCGGTGTCGTTGAAGAACTGGACGGCGTAACCGGACGTACCCTTGTGCAGGACCGAAGTCGCCTCGTTGGTGTCTCCGTCTTCGAAGGGGCCGGAGCTGTTGCCCCAGTCCGAGTCCCAGCTCTCGGTCCAGCCGAGGACATCGCCGTAACAGTTGGTGCCGCCATAGGCGACGACGAGGCCCGACCTCGTGTTGTTCCACTTTTCGTCACAGTGTGCGGAGGCCGCTTGTGCGCCGGACGCGGGGACTGTCGCCCCGAGGCCCGCGAGGGCGAGCGTCGCGAGTGTGGCGGTGATTCTGCGCATGGTGCATCACTCCTTGTTTCATGAGGTGTTGTGGGGACATCCCGCAGCTACGAGGCTGAGGCGATGTGCTCGGCCCGGGCCAGTGCGGCGAGCCCCATCCGCTGGTGGACGGCGATGTCGTCGCGGTAGCGCTTGAGCTTCTTGTCCCGGTACTCGTTCTCGAGCGTGCGTAGCGTGTTGCCCAGTGATGTCTCGGTGGCGCAAGTGGCTTCGACGACTGCCAGCTCCACCTCGGTGGTGTGCGCCTTCGCGGGGCTCAGCCCCTTGGTGAGGGCAGGCAGTTCCTGGCGGAGCTCGGAAGGGTCGGCATAGTCGTGCCCTTCCTTGCGCATACACCTCGACCACGTCTCGACCGCGCCCAGGAAGCGCTTGTCCTTGACGAGATCCGGCACGTACAGGGACGTGAGGTTCGTTGCGGTCTTCTCGACGCGGAACCAGGCCGGGAAATCGCCGTAGAGCCGGCCCTTGGCGTCGGCGCGACAGCCGCTGCGAGGCGTCTCGATGGTGCCGCCTCCGGGCAGCTCGGCCGACAGCACGTCGCTCGACGGCCTGCCGTCGAGAGCCTTGGAGTAACGGATGCGCTCTGCCTTGGGAAGCGCGTTCTCGTACGCGATGTTCCGGTCGTTCAGCCGAGCTTCCTCGGCTTCCTGCTGGAGCCGCGTGCCGTAGCCGTACTTCTCCGCCCAGCCGACATCGTCCAGCACATAGCTGTAGCTCTGGCGCTCCGGGACACTCGGCACCCGCCCCACCCAGTACGTGAAGCCTTCCCGCTCCATGCACTTTTTGACGAGAATTTCCTCGGCGCGCTCCACCCGGACCTGCTCGGCATCGGTCAGCTCGCGGCCCGGGGTCCGGGCTCCTGTCTTCCGGGGCTGTGAGGGTTCGCCGGTGGCGACCGCGGTGCAGCCGGTCATGGCGACCGCGACGATCAGTGTGCCGAGGCAGACAGGAACGGACAATCGCTTCATACCGGTGGTACCCCCCGTTGGATGCGGCACATCCCGTCCAGGCTCAGCTGTCGGTCCACCAGTAGCGCGTCCAGTTGTCGCCGACGACGTTCTTGTTGCTCTTGTTGCCGATGTCGGCGCACCAGGTCTTGTCGCCCGTCTTGGCGCAGGCCCGCATGTAGCGGTTCTTCACATCGCCGCTGCTGTGGATGAAAATCTTGCTGGTGAGGACGTGCCCAATGGTGTTGCCCTTGGTCACGGACCCGCAGACCTTCCAGGTCTTGCCCTTGTCATGGCTGATGTCGACCCAGACCTTGTCGCCCTTCTTGGCGTGCGTCAGCCTGCCCGCCGAGCGGTCGTACAGCTTCCCGGTGGCCAGCTGGAGCTTCCGGCCGTGCTTGTCGGTGTAGCCGTCGTTCTGCGTGTTCGAGCCGCTTCCCTTGCGCGTGACTATCTCGCCGGGACCGAAAGAGCTGTAGGAGTTGTATGTGCATGACGACGACGCGGCGGCCATGTACGTCGGGTCACCGGCCCCCGCGGCCTTGGCCTCATGCTGAGCGGCCTTCGGCTTGCTGTCCTTCGCGTCGTCCGTCTCGGTCGGCGACGAGCAGGCGGACAGCACCATGACGGACGCCACCGTGCCCGCGGTGAGCATGGGCAGGCAAAGCTTCATTCTCGATCCCCCGATGTGTGAGGCGGGCGCACCCCGTGATTCACCCGATGCGGCAATGACAGCAGGTGAGTTCGGCAGGGTGTGGGCCGCTGTGATGCCGATGTGTCGTGTCGGCGAGATCAACTGTGCTGTTCCGCCCCGGCCGAGGGCCAGCCATCTCGTGTTTCAAGTCGGCGTGGGACGTACGCTGCCCTGCTGACCTGGTGTGTTGCAGATGGAATGGGACGCGTATGTGGAATGCTGGGACGGGATTCTGAGGCAGACGCCACGGGGGTGGAGGGCTTGGACGGGCCAGAGGGCGCCCAGGAGTTAGCCGGCGTCCTGGCGGGGCTGAAGGAGCGTAGTGGCCTCAGCTACCAGGAGTTGGGGCGGCGAGTTTTCACGAGCAGTTCCACCCTTCACCGGTACTGCAACGGGAAGGGGACGCCAGGGGACTACGACCTCATCGTCCGTATCGCCAAGGAGTGCGGAGCCGACGCGGACGAGCTGAACAAGCTGCTGCGATGCTGGAGGGCCGCGACGGGGCAGGGGCAAGATCCCGGTCCGGTGTCCGCCGCGGTGGATCGCGGCCCGTCTCCCGTCGTCGGCACCGCCTTCGCCGGAGCGCCCGTCAGCGCCGCTGCCGCTGGTCCGACAAGGAGACGGCCCGCCTTCGGCATGCGGTTCGTCCTCGCCGCCGTCATGGCACTCGTCGTTCTCTGCACCGCCGTCGCAAGCGCCCCGTACGAGGCCGCGACGGCGTCCGTGCCCGCGTCCGTGCCGGCGGCCGTGCCCGCGCCGACCGGGGCGACGAGCTGGGCGCAGACACCGGAGCCCGTCGATCCGGAGCTGTTCGGCGTGACGATGAACAGCTCCAGCGGGGCCATGCCGTCCTTCCGGACCGGCGCGCTGAGGCTGTGGGACAGCGAGACCCGCTGGGCCCAAGTGGAACCGGCGCGCGGAGAGTACGACTGGTCCACGCTCGACCGGCTCCTCGACGGCGCCGAACGGGAGGGCCTGCCCTCGTTGTTCGTCTTCGGCGGTACGCCCGCCTGGGCTGCCCCGGACGCCCGGAAGGCCCCGTATCCGGACGGTTCCCGAGCGGCGCCGCCGGACGATCTCGACGACTGGGACGCATACGTGCGCGCTCTCGTACGGCATGCGGGTGCCCGTATCGATGCCTACGAACTGTGGGTCATGGCGAACCATGAGCACCACTACAACGGAAGCGTCACGACACTCGTCGAGATGACCCGGCGGGCGAGCCGCATCATCCGGGAAGCCGACAGGAACGCGACCGTGGTGTGCCCCTCGATCACCGAGCTGTGGTCGGCCGAGGCACACGAGTACCTGCTGAGGTTCGCCGAGTTGGGCGGCTACCAGTACTGCGACGCAGCGGGGATCAAGCTGTACCAGCGTCGGATCACCGACCCGCCGGAGACCATGCTCGAGGCGGTGCGGAAGGTCGATCGGACGTTCCAGCTGGCGGGGTACCACCTGCCGCTGTGGAACACCGGCACCACACAGACCCTGCCGCTGAACGATCCACTGGAGGAAGCGACAGCAGCCGACCACGCGGTCCGCTTCTATCTGACGGGCCTGTACGCCCGGAACTGGAACCTGGCGCGCATGTACTTCTACGCCTGGGGCAACGGCAAGATACCCCTTGTCCTCCAGGCCGAGGGTCAACCGCCCACCAGGGCCGGGCTGTTCGTCGCCCGCCTCCAGCAGTGGTTGGCCGGCGCGGACCTCCGCTCCTGCGGCCACGGCGTCCAGATCGCCCTGCCCGAGAACGTCTGGCAGTGCGAATTCCTCATCCCTGACGGACGAGGCACCCGCCGTACGGCCCGCATCCGCTGGACCCACGCAGGCACGGCCGACACCCGCGTCGGTGCCGACGCCCGCACCGTCGAGTACCTGGACAGCACCACGCGCGAGGTCGACCACCGGGACACGGTGCGCGTCACGGAACAACCGGTGCTGATCCGGTACGGCTGAGTGGGCTGGGCGCATCGGTGACCAGTCGATATGACAGATGCCCGCGCCCCGCTCCCCGGCGGAAGCTCGAACCCGACAGAAGCACACCACTCATGAGGGTCGAGGAGCCGGATCGTGTCCGAGAAATCCTTCAACCGTTTCGACCGCCGCAGAGTCATCTCGGGAGCGCTGGCCGGCGCCGCCGGGCTCGCCGCGGCCACCGCCGGGGCGCAGGGGGCACAGGCCGCGCCGGGCGCGCGGCGCAGCGGTGCCAGGGCCGGGGGCGAGGGGCGCTTCGCCGGGAAGGTGGTGGTCATCACGGGTGCGACGTCGGGCATCGGCCGGGCGACGGCCAAGGCGTTCGCCGCCGAGGGCGCCAAGGTGGGGTTCTGCGGGCGCCGGGAGCACCTCGGCGCCGAGGTCGAGCGGGAGATCCGGAAGGCCGGCGGCGAGGCCGTCTACATCCGGGCCGACGTCCGTGAAGCGGACCAGGTCAAGGCCTTCGTGGACACGGTGGCGAGCCGTTACGGCGGTCTGGACGTCGCGTTCAACAACGCGGGCATCGAGTTCTCCAAGCCGCTGCACGAGACGAGCGTCGCCGATTGGGACAACATCATCGGCACCAACGAGCGCGGGGTCTTCCTGGCGATCAAGCACGAGATCCCGCACCTGCTGGAGCGGGGCGGCGGCGTGATCGTGTGCACCGCGTCCGCCGGGGCGGAGCGGGCCCGTCCGGGCCACGCCGGCTATACGGCGAGCAAGCGCGGTGTGGAGGGCATCGTGCGGTCCGCCGCGCTCGACTACGGCCCGGGCATCCGTGTCAACGCGATCCTGCCCGGCACGACCGACACCCCGCTGGTGCGGCCCGCGGGGGTGTCCGACGCCGACTGGGCGGCGTACAAGAAGGCGTGGGGGCCGCTGAACGTGCCCGGTCTGCAGCGGATGGCCACCGCCGAGGAGATCGCGGACTCCGTACTGGCGCTCGCGTCCGACCAGTTCGTCTTCATGACGGGGGCTTCGGTGCCGGTGGACGGCGGCGCCCTCGCCGGTGCGAAGATGATCTGGCCGGAGGGCTTCCCGCAGCCGCCGCAATAATGCCGCAGTAATAGCGGCGGCGACCGTCGCGCCTATGCTCATCCGCATGAGCGAAGCCGCACCTCTGGACCCCGAAGACCGCAAGATCATCACCCTTGCCCGCTCCGCACGAGCCCGCAACGGCGTGCCCGAGGGCGCCGCCGTACGCGACGAGACGGGCCGTACGTATGTCGCCGGCACCGTCGCCCTCCCCTCGCTCCCGCTGAGCGCGCTGCGGACCGCCGTCGCCATGGCCGTCGCCAGCGGCGCCAAGTCCCTGGAGGCCGCGGCCGTCGTGACCGGGGCCGAGGACCTTCCGGAGGAGGACCGCGCGGCCGTACGGGACCTGGGCGGGGCGGGCACCCCGGTGCTGGTTGCGGGCCCCGACGGCGGGCTGCGCACCACGCTCCAGGCCTGAGCGGCCCGTAGGTACAGGTCAGACCGTCAGGCCGACGGCTATCGCGCGGTTCGAACCGTGCGGTCGGCGAGGGCCGGGGCATCGGGGACAATGGGCGCCATGAGTGCCGCTACGTCCCCCTCCCAGCCCGAGCCGCGGGCGACCCCGCACCGCGCGGGCTTCGCCTGCTTCGTCGGCCGCCCCAACGCGGGCAAGTCGACCCTGACCAACGCACTGGTGGGGACGAAGGTCGCGATCACCTCCAACCGCCCGCAGACCACCCGCCACACCGTCCGCGGCATCGTGCACCGCCCCGACGCCCAGCTGGTGCTGGTCGACACCCCGGGCCTGCACAAGCCGCGCACCCTGCTCGGCGAGCGGCTGAACGACGTCGTACGGGCCACCTGGGCCGAGGTCGACGTCATCGGCTTCTGTCTGCCCGCCGACCAGAAGCTCGGCCCCGGCGACCGCTTCATCGCGGGCGAACTGGCCGGGATCAAGAAGACCCCCAAGGTCGCCATCGTCACCAAGACCGACCTGGTCGACTCCCAGCAGCTCGCCGAGCAGCTGATCGCCGTCGACCGGCTCGGCAAGGAGCTGGGCTTCGAGTGGGCCGAGATCGTCCCCGTCTCCGCCACCGGAGGCAACCAGGTGGGCCTGCTCGCGGACCTGCTCGTGCCGCTGCTCCCGGAGAGCCCGGCGCTCTACCCGGAGGGCGACCTCACCGATGAGCCCGAGCAGGTCATGGTCGCCGAGCTGATCCGCGAGGCGGCCCTGGAGGGCGTCCGGGACGAGCTGCCGCACTCCATCGCCGTGGTGGTCGAGGAGATGCTGCCCCGCGAGGACCGCCCCGCCGACCGGCCGCTCCTCGACATCCACGCCAACCTCTACATCGAGCGCCCCAGCCAGAAGGGCATCATCATCGGCCCCAAGGGCAAGCGCCTGAAGGAGGTCGGGACGAAGTCCCGCAAACACATCGAGGCGCTGCTGGGCACGCCGGTTTTCCTGGACCTGCATGTGAAGGTGGCGAAGGACTGGCAGCGGGATCCGAAGCAGCTGCGGAAGCTGGGGTTCTAGCGGCAGTGGTCACCGCCGGTCGGAGGCCGGCGCAGCCGTCCGAAGCCCGGGAGGCCCCCTGGGGCCGAGCGGTGCGAGGGCGGCAGACAAGAGGGGCCCCGAAGCAGTTGCGGAAGCTGGGGTTCTAGCGGCACCGGTCACCGCCGGTCGGAGGCCGGCGCAGCCGCCCTACGCGCCCTCCTTGAGCACCGTACGCACCAGCTCCCGCTGGGCGTCGCTCAGCTGCGGGTCGGCGGCGTGGACGGTGCGCCCGTCCACCGTGATCTCGTAGTGGAAGCCGTCCGGGACGCCGCGCGTGGGCGTGATGTGTCCCGTCTCGACGGCCTGGTGGGCCAGGGCCTGCAGATGTTTGGCGTCGGGCCGGCCGGAGGTGTCCAGCTCGGCCCGGCGCTCGATACCGGCGAACCCGCCGGTGCGGGTGACGGAAATGCGCATGGATCCATTACTACCCGGTACGGGCCGCGGCCCGCCGCAGACGCGGAGATCCACCGAAGATCCGTCCGTACGGCCCCCGACAGGGCCTCCGACACGACCCCCGACGCACCCGAGGGGCTAGCGCGCCCCCGCCCGCGCCCGCAGGTCGGAGATGCCCACCTTGGCCCAGGCGTCCAGCACCGCCCGCTGCTCCTCGCCCTCCCCGTAGAGCGACTGCGCGGTCGCCACCGTCGCCTGCGCGAAGGCGGCGAAGTCCGCGTCGACGGCCAGCTCCCCGCCGGTCAGGGTGGCGTACCAGATCTTCCCGGCCCGCTCCCAGGCGTGGCCGCCGAGGGTCTTGGCGACGAGGTAGAAGGCGTGGTTGGGGATGCCGGAGTTGATGTGCACCCCGCCGTTGTCCTGCGAGGTGCGCACATAGTGCTCCATCGTCGCCGGCTGCGGGTCCTTGCCGAGGACGTCGTCGTCGTACGCCGTGCCGGGGGCCTTCATGGAGCGCAGCGCGACGCCGGTGACCCGGTCGGCCAGCAGCCCGGCGCCGATCAGCCAGTCGGCCTCGTCGGCCGTCTGGCCGAGCTGGAACTGCTTGGTGAGCGAGCCGAAGACATCCGACAGGGACTCGTTGAGCGCGCCGGACTGGCCGAAGTACTCCAGGTTGGCCGTGTACTGGGTGACGCCGTGGGCGAGCTCGTGGGCGGTCACGTCGACCGGGATGGTGAAGTCGTTGAAGATCTCGCCGTCGCCGTCGCCGAAGACCATCTGCTCGCCGTTCCAGAAGGCGTTCCCGTACTCCTGGCCGTAGTGGACGGTCGCGTTCAGCGGCAGCCCGGAGTCGTCGATGGAGTGCCTGCCGTACGCCTTGAGGAACATCTCGAAGGTCGAGCCGAGGCCGTCGTACGCGCGGTTCACCGTCGCGTCGCCGGTGGCCTGGCCGCCCTCGGCGCGCGCCTTCTTCCCCGGCAGGGTCTCCCTGTGCCCGGCGTCGAAGATGGTGCGCTTGGGCTTGTCGGAGGGGGCGCCGGTGGGGGCGGCGAGGCCGCGGACGGTGGTGATGCGGCGGCGGGTGCGCTCCAGGGCGTCGCGCTCCAGGGTGCGGCGGGCGGGCTCGGCCAGCGCGGGGTCCTGGGCGCGGGCCAGTTTGTCGAGGACGTGTGGCGGCACGATGGTGCAGAAAACAGGGGTGCGGGAAACAGCGTGGTTGTTCGCGTTGGCGTCCATGCGAGGCAATGTGGCAGTCTGTGCATCGCTTGTCACGCCTTGACGTCACGATTCCTGAAAACGAGTGGTTGATGACCAATCGTGCCAAGTGAGAGTGGCGAATACGTCATCCCGCATAGTGATACGGGTCGGCCGGTCCCCGGGGTCTCGGTTACGCTTCTACGCATCATGCGTTTCGGGCTGCTTCTTCTTAGCTGCCGCGGCGAGGGCCTGTAGTCGTAGGCCGACCCCCTCCCCGCGGAGTTCGGTGTTGCGGTGCTTTCGCCCCGTCGGCCGCCCAGCGGACATACGAGGAGCCCCACGCATCATGAGCACGTCTGATCATTCCGCGAGCGCCCAGAGCCCTGTCGGCCGTCGTACGCCGATCACCGCCGCGACCGTGACCCAGCGCCCGTCCGGGATGCCGATCCACAAGTACGGCCACTACGAGGCCGTGGACATCCCCGACCGCACCTGGCCGAACAAGCGCATCACCGCCGCCCCCCGCTGGCTGTCCACGGATCTGCGCGACGGCAACCAGGCCCTGATCGACCCGATGTCCCCGGCCCGTAAGCGCGAGATGTTCGACCTGCTGGTACGCATGGGCTACAAGGAGATCGAGGTCGGCTTCCCCTCGTCCGGGCAGACCGACTTCGATTTCGTACGATCGATCATCGAAGAGGGCGCGATCCCCGAGGATGTGACGATCTCCGTCCTCACCCAGGCCCGCGAGGAGCTGATCGAGCGCACCGTGGAGTCCCTGCGCGGGGCCCACAAGGCGACCGTCCACCTGTACAACGCCACCGCGCCCGTCTTCCGCCGGGTGGTCTTCCGGGGCTCGCGCGAGCAGGTCAAGCAGATCGCCGTGGACGGCACCCGGCTGGTGGTGGAGTACGCCGACAAGATCCTGGGCGACGAGACGGTCTTCGGCTACCAGTACAGCCCCGAGATCTTCACCGACACCGAGCTGGACTTCGCGCTGGAGGTCTGCGAGGGCGTCATGGACATCTGGCAGCCCGAGGACGGCCGCGAGATCATCCTCAACCTGCCCGCCACCGTCGAGCGCTCCACCCCCTCCACGCACGCGGACCGCTTCGAGTGGATGTCGCGCCATCTGTCCCGGCGCGAGCACGTCTGCCTGTCCGTCCACCCGCACAACGACCGCGGCACCGCCGTCGCCGCCGCCGAGCTGGCGATCATGGCGGGTGCGGACCGTATCGAGGGCTGTCTGTTCGGGCAGGGCGAGCGCACCGGCAACGTCGACCTGGTGACGCTGGGTATGAACCTCTTCTCCCAGGGCATCGACCCGCAGATCGACTTCTCGCAGATCGACGAGATCCGTCGCACCGCCGAGTACTGCAACCAGATGGAGATCCACCCGCGCCACCCGTACGCGGGCGATCTGGTCTACACCTCCTTCTCCGGCTCCCACCAGGACGCCATCAAGAAGGGGTTCGAGGCGATGGAGACGAGCGCCGCCGAGCAGGGCAGGACGGTCGACGAGATCGAGTGGGCGGTCCCGTACCTGCCGATCGACCCCAAGGACGTCGGCCGTTCGTACGAGGCGGTCATCCGCGTCAACTCGCAGTCCGGCAAGGGCGGCATCGCCTATGTCCTGAAGAACGGCCACAAGCTGGACCTGCCGCGCCGGATGCAGATCGAGTTCTCGAAGATTATTCAGGCCAAGACCGACGCCGAGGGCGGCGAGGTCACCCCGGCCCAGATCTGGTCCGTCTTCCAGGACGAGTACCTGCCCACCGACGACAACCAGTGGGGCCGGATCTCGCTGCGCACCGCGCAGACCTCGACGACGAGCGAGGGTACGGACGCGCTCACCGTCGAGGCGGTCGTGGACGGCGCCGAGACCGTGCTGACCGGCTCGGGCAACGGCCCGCTGGCCGCGTTCTTCGACGCCCTGGCCGCCATTGACGTGGACGTTCGGCTGCTGGACTACTCCGAGCACACCCTCAGCGAGGGCGCGGGCGCACAGGCCGCCGCGTATATCGAGTGCGCGATCGACGGCAAGGTGCTGTGGGGCGTCGGCGTCGACGCCAACATCGTGCGGGCCTCCCTGAAGGCCGTCGTCTCGGCCGTCAACCGCGTCGGCCGCTGACCCGCCGGCCCCTTCCACGAGGGCCGCGTCAACCGCGTAAGGCACCACGAAACGCCTTCACCCGCATGGGCCCCGCCCGCCGTGTACCCGGATGTCACGGCGGGCTGGGTTCCGTCTTTGGCCTGTTGTCTCCGTTCGGGGTACTGACGCCGCATCATGGATGTGGCTAGCATCACGTCAGCGCGGCAACGTGGCCGAAGCGTTATGGAGGTGTGACGTGGCGCACGCGCAAGCCCGACGCGGCCGGGATCTGTGTGTGATAGGCGTTCGCACTCTGTGGCGGACCGTGGGCGACGGCGAGTTCTTCTGCCCCGACTGCGGAGGCGACCGGAACTATCGCCGACGCACCGGCCGCCGCCGTATCGTCGTCCTCGGCCTGCCGGTGCTGCCGCGCGGGCCGGTCGCGCCGGTCGTCGAATGCGCCGCCTGCGGCGGCCGCTTCGGCACCGAGGCGCTGGACCACCCCACCACCACCCGCTTCTCCGCGATGCTGCGCGACGCCGTGCACACCGTGGCCCTCGCGGTGCTCGCCGCGGGCGGCACCGACTCGCCCGCGGTGCGGCAGGCCGCGGTCGGCGCGGTGCGGGCCGCCGGGTTCACCGAATGCGGCGAGGAGCAGCTGCTGGAGATCGTCGAGGCGCTGGCCGCCGACACCGGGCGGCTGCCCGGCGCCGCCGCGTACGACGCCGCGACGGCCGCGGCCGCGGGCACCGCCGGACAGGGCGGGCGGGACACCGGGCGGGACGGCCTCGATCCGTGCGGCACCGCGCTGGCCATCGAGCTCCACGAGGCCCTGGAGCCGCTGGCACCGCACCTGGCGCCGACGGGGCGGGAGTCGATCCTGCTGCAGGGCGCCCGGATCGCGGTGGCCGACGGGCCGTACCGGCCGGCGGAGCGCGCCGTGCTGGAGACCGTGGGCCGGGCGCTGATGATCTGCCCCGACGACACGGCCCGGCTGATGGCCGCGATCCGCGCGCCGTTCTGAGCGGGGGCGGAGTACTCCCCCGGGAGTAATCCGGCGCGCCGCGCACCCGGCGCAGTAGCCGCCATCTCCCTCGCCGGCGCGACGATTCGCCCGCCCGGCGCCGGGAGCCTGGAGGGCATGCAGACCACACAGCCGACGCATACGACCGCGCCACGAAAACCGGAGGGACCGGAAGAGGAGGGACCGGAGGAGCCGGGCCGTGCCACCGGGCGCCGCCGCGCACTGCCGTGGACGGTCATCGCCGTATGGGCCCTGGTGCTCCTGGCCGCCGTGCCCTTCGCGGGCAAGCTGGGCGACGTCAAGCGCGATACGGCGGTCGACTATCTGCCCGCGAGCGCCGACTCCACCCAGGTCGCCAAGCTCCAGGCGGCGCTGCCCGGCGGCGACACCACCGACCTCGTCCTCGTCTACCGGCGGGACGGCGGGCTGACCGCCGCCGACCGCGAGGCGGCCGCCGCGCAGGTCGCCCGGGTCACAGGCCGCCACACGACCGTCCAGGGCAGGGCACCGCGGGCCATCCCGTCCCGGGACGGCAGCACCGTGATGTACCCGGTGGCGCTCACCGCGCTGACGGACGAGAAGGAGCGCGCCGACGCCGTCAAGGACGTACGCGCCGAACTGGCCGACCACCCCAAGGGGCTGAGCGTCCAGGTGGGCGGCCAGGGCGCGCTGCGCGCCGACTCGCAGGAAGTCTTCGCGTCCACGGACGGCACCTTGATGTTCGCCACCGTCGGCGTCGTCGCCGTGCTGCTGATCCTCACCTACCGCAGCCCGCTGCTGTGGCTGGTGCCGCTGGTGGTCGTCGGCGCGGCCGCGGCGGCCTCGATGGCCGTCGTCTACGGCCTGGTCCAGGGCTTCGACCTCGTCGTCACCAGCATGAGTTCGTCGATCATGACCGTCCTCGTCTTCGGCGCGGGCACCGACTACGCGCTGCTGCTGGTCTCCCGCTACCGCGAGGAGCTGCGCCGCCACCGGCTCCCGTACGACGCGATGCGCGCCGCCGTACGCGGCTGCGGCCCCGCCGTCCTCGCCTCCTGCGGCACCGTCGCGGCCGGGCTGCTGTGTCTGCTCGCCGCCGATCTCAACAGCAGCAGCGGCCTCGGGCCCGTCGGCGCGGTCGGCGTGGTGTGCGCGCTCGCCGCCATGCTGACGCTGCTGCCCGCGGTGCTGGTGCTGCTCGGCCGCCGGGTGTTCTGGCCGCTGATCCCCGCGTACGGCAGCGAACCCCGCGCCCGGCGCGGCCTGTTCGCCGCCATGGGGAGTTCGGCGGGGCGCCGGCCCGGCACCGTGCTGGTCGCCGGAGGCGCGCTGCTGGGCGCCCTCGCGCTCGGCATCCTCAACCTGCCCGGCGACCTCAAGCAGGCCGACACCTTCACCGAACGGCCCGAGTCCGTCGCCGCCATGCAGACCCTCACCGACGCCTACCCCGGGAGCAGCAGCCAGCCGATCAGCGTCCTCGCGCGCAGCGAGCGCGCCGGTGACGTGCTCGACCGCGCGGGCGGTACGGAGGGCGTCGAACGGGCCGAGCGCGGCCGCAGCGGCGGCGGATGGACCGAGATCGACGTCTACGCCAAGGCGCCCCCGCAGTCCGCGGGGGAGCGGGACACCATCCACGCCCTGCGCGACGGACTCCACCGCATCCAGGGCGCCGACGCCCACGTCGGCGGGGCCAGCGCCCAGGAACTCGACCTGGAGGACACCAACTCCCGCGACCGGGCGGTCGTCGTCCCGCTCGTCCTCCTCGCCGTCCTGCTGATCCTCGCCGCCCTGCTGCGCAGCCTGGTCGCGCCGCTCGTCCTGGTCGTCGCCGTGGTCGCCGTCTGGGGCGCGGCGATGGGCCTCGGCGGTCTGTTCTTCGAGCCGGTCTTCGGCTTCGCGGGCATCGACCCCGGACTGCCGCTGCTGTCCTTCGTCTTCCTGGTCGCCCTCGGCGTCGATTACGGCATCTTCCTGATGCACCGCATGCGGGAGGAGTCCCTGCGCGGCGCGGACGTGTCGGAGGCCGCGGTCACCGCCCTGCGCACCACGGGCGGCGTGATCGCCTCGGCGGGCCTGGTGCTCGCGGCGACCTTCGCGGTGCTGGGGTCGCTGCCGCTGGTGATGCTGGCCGAGATGGGGTTCGTCGTCGCGGTCGGGGTGCTGCTGGACACCTTCCTGGTCCGGACGTATCTGGTGACCTCGGCGAGCCTGCTGCTGGGGCGCTGGGTGTGGTGGCCCGGAGCGCTCTCCCGCCGCCCGGCCGCCCCCGGGGCCGTTGCCCCGAGGCGGGCAGTGCCCGCAGCCCGGAGATGAAGGGATGAGCGGCGCCGCGCGGCGGAGCCGCATGTCGATACAGTCCCCTGGCCCGAGCCGGTTTGCCCGGCTCGGGCCGGGACTCGCCCGGGACGACCCGTCAGGATGGACCCGTGCCCCCACTGACCCGCACCGAGCCCGAGCGGCGGACGGAGCCCGCCACGCCGCCGGGCCCGGGACGCCGACCGCCGGCCGCGCGCTTGCCGCGCGCCCTC
>NZ_JBSFMM010000099.1:0-41152 GCF_053599555.1 Streptomyces sp. NPDC000941 | reverse complement strand
TGTTTCGTACTGGCGCCGTGTCTGTGGGCTTCTTACTGCGCGGGTGGCGTTGTGCGGCCCGGGTCCGCCCGGCTCGGGGCGTACCGGGCCAACTCGTCCTGGGCGAGCGAGAGCAGGTCGGCGAGGCCGAGCCCGAGGGCCTGGGCGGCGGCCGCGAGCACCTCGGAGGAGGCCTCCTTGCGTCCGCGCTCCAGCTCCGACAGGTACGGCATCGAGATCCGGGCCGACTCCGCGACGTCCTTCAGCGTGCGCTCCTGGGCGAGCCGCTCGCGCCGCAGCACATCGCCGACGAGGTCGCGCCACAGGGGTTCCCTCGGGGCGGGAGTCTGTGGGGCTCCCGCCGGCCGCTGCGGGGCGCGGGTCGCCCCGCCGGAGTCGGGCGGCGAGGTCTGTGGGCGCAAGGGGATGACGCGGGCTTCGTTCGGCGCATGAGTGCTCACCCCCTCAGCCTAGGGATCCGGGGCGCCGGGGGAAGGGAGCGGCGTTCTGCCCTGGGTGAAGTCGTGTTGGCGGACTGGAGGTGTCGCGAGCTTCGTCGGGTGACGCTCCTGCCCCTCTGTGACCCGTGCCACACGCAGTTCCTGTCAGGAATCGGGACGCCGTTCCGCTCAACTCACGCAACAGCAAGCGAACCGACAGGAGCGACACATGAAGCACCGCATCGTCGTCCTCGGCGCCGGCTATGCCGGGGCCTATGTGGCCGGGAACCTGGCCCGCCGGCTGTCCCCGGCGGACACCGACATCACCGTGGTCAACTCCGAGCCGGACTTCGTCCAGCGAATGAGGTTGCACCAGCTCGCGACCGGCCAGCAGATCAAGGCTCCCAAGCTTGCCGACGTGGCGAACTCGGCTACGACACGCTTGTCCACGCGCTCGGCAGCCACGGCGACGACCACGGCGTCCCCGGCGCGGCCGAGCACGCCTTCGACATCGCCGCCCGGCCCTCGGCGCTGCGCCTGCGCGAGCGCCGGGGCAGCCGGGGCAGCCGGGGCGGCCGGGGCAGCCGGGGCGAAGCCGGGAACGTGGTGGTCGTCGGTGACGGGTTGACCGGCATCGAGGCCGCCACCGAGATCGCCGAATCCCGGCCCGGCCGGTCGGTGACGCTGGTCGCCCGCGGCGAGCTGGGCTCCCGGCTCTCCGCCGGAGCCCGCAGCCACCTGCGCCAGGCCTGCGACCGGCTGGGCATCACCGTCCTGGAGCACACCAGCGTCGAAGCCGTCGAAGCGACGCGGGTGCTGTGCGCCGACGGCACCGCCCTGGTGTCCGAGGCAACCGTGTGGACGGCCGGGTTCGCGGTCAGCCCCATCGCCGCCGCCGGCGGGCTGGAGGTCACCGAAAACGGTCGGATCGTCGTCGATCGCACCATGCGATCGGTCTCGTACCCGAACGTCTACTGGGCGCGAGCGCCCGGTGGTGACCCGACGCCGACCGCGGCGTCTCACTGCACCAGCAGAAACGCGGCGAACACCGCGACAATCACGGAGACGCAGCAGAACGCGAGGTGCGAGCGCGGATAGGGGTAAGTTTCCTGCGTCTCGCCCTTGTTGATCTCCTGGGCCCACATCACAAACAGCTTGCGAGTCGGGAACAGGCCGATTGTCAGCCCGATGAGGGCGAATGAACACAGGACGAGCATGTCGGTCAGGGCGAAGCCCTGCGACGAACCGATCGCCACTGCTCCGACACCACACACCACCCAAATGAAGGGGTACACCGTCCAGAATTTCTGAATTGGTACCCATTTGGCCATGGCGGAGCAGTGGATTACGAGGGCTATGACAGCCAGGAGCCACGGCCATTCCGTGGCAGGCGACGTGAACACGGACTTTCCCCCTGAGTCGCTTTGACTCCGCAGAGGTTAGCAGCGAGGTTGGTGGCGGTGGCGTTCGCCGCAGAGCCCGCGCTCGGCAGGGTGGCGAGCCGGATTGCGATCGCGGCGCCTTGCTCGGGTGTTCGCGGCGCGTTGAAGCCGGTGAAGTCGGTCGCCACGTAGCCGGGGCAGCAGGCGTTCACGATGACATTCGTATCGGCGAGTCGGCGGGCGTACTGGGCCGTGACGCTGTTGAGCATGGACTTCGACGGTGCGTACGCGAGCTCGCGCGGCTGAGCAGCGGGAGCATCGCGTTCGTCACCCGAACGACCCCGAGCACGTTTGTGTCAAGGACGGTGCGGACGACGTCGAGGTACGGGCGTCGTCGGATCCTGCGCGCCACCGTCGGTCCGGCCGGAGATGCCCGCGTTGTTGATTAGCACGTCGAGCCGACCTGCCGTCTGCCCGATCGTCGCCGCCGCGGCTGCGACGCTGTCGTCGGAGGTGACGTCGAGGGCGACCCCGAACGCGTCGACGCCTGCGGCACGCAGGTGCTTGACGGCCTCCTCGCGCCTGGCATCGTCGCGAGCCCCCACCGCGACCGTGAAGCCGCTCGCACCGAGACCCTTTGCGATGGCGAAACCGATTCCCTTGTTCGTGCCGGTGGCCAGCGCGGTCTTCGTGTTGTTCACTCGATCGACGATCTCGAGACCCGCGAGCTCCGGTACTTCGTCGCCGTCGCCGAGGAATTGCACTTTGGACGCGCCGCCGGTCGGCTCGGGATCGCACAACCGCCGCTCTCGCGCGCGATCCGCCGGCTGGAGCAGCGGCTCGGCGTCCAGCCCTTGTGTCGCACGCGGCGTGCCGGGGATCCGAAGCGGCCGCTGGTGCTCGCGACGAAGGCCGGGGCGTCCCACGAGCTGCTGCGACGGCTCCTCGACACGCTTGCGAGCGAACCCGGGGCGGCACCGGTTGAGGTCCTTCTGTGCGAGGTCGGCGAGCAGGCACGGCTGCTCCGCGACGGGCAGGCCGACGTGGCACTCATGCATCGCCCGTTCGACGACCTCGCCGGGTTCGACGCCGAAGACCTCTGCGCCGAAGGCCAGGTCGCGATCCTTCCCGCGGGGCATCCGCTCGCGTCGCGCGATCAGCTCACGCTGGCGGATGTCAGCAATGTGCCGGACCTGCCGATCGCTCGATGGCCCCGGCTCGACGGGTCCTACCCGGACGGGCCCGGACCGGAGGTGCACACCCGGTCGCAGCTCGCTCAGCTCGTGGCGCTCGGCAAAACGCTGCTCGTCATCCCTGCCTCCAGCCGTGCCTGGCAGTGGCCCGAACACGTCGCGGTGCCCGTCGCCGACGCGCCGGAAGTCACCACGGTGATCGCATGGCCGCAGCGCAGTCGTTCCCAGGAGGTTGCATCACTCGTCCGCTCAGCGGCCGGGCTCCGCTCTCTGGACCGGCGGAAATCACTCGCATGATCGGCTCAAGGTGCTGTGCCGGTAGGGGCGTTGTGCAGGTCGACCATCGTGCGTACGGGAAGCGGCAGCCAGTCTTCGGTGGGGGAGTCGTTCTGGGAGAGCTGCTCGAGCACCTCGGTGGGTGTCGGACGGCCGGGCCTGTCGCCGGCTGACCTGCCCGCGCTGTCAGCCGACCCGCCGGGCCAGTACCTGTCCGGGCCAGTTCCCGGACAGGAAACGGTCGGTAGGGGTGAAGCCGTTGCGTTCGTAGAACGCGACCAGTTCGCCCCCGCCGCCGGCCCAGCAGTCGACCCGCAGCAGTTCCACACCCGCCCGCCGGGTCTCGTCGGCGGCATGGGCCAACAGCGCCGCCCCGATGCCCAGACCGGCGTGCCGCCGGTCGGACACCAGCAGCCGGACGTACCGCTCGGGTTCCCCGACCGACGCGATCGGCACCTTCGGGTTGGGACCCGAGCCCAGCACCAGGGCTCCGACAGGTGCTCCGTTCAACTCCGCGATGTAAGGGGCGTTCTCGGTGGTGTATCGCTCGACGCGTGCCACCCCGCCGGGTTTCTGCGAATACGGTGTCGTGCCCCACTGCTCGGTGTTTCCGCGCTCGTTCATCCATGCCACCGCGGAGTCGAGCATGTCCAGAATGGCGGGTGCGTCGGCAAGGCTGCCTGGTCTGATCCGTATGCCATGCGTGGTGTCGGTCACGGCGGAAGCATAGGCTGTCGGTCGGTGCGGCTTGCTGGTCAGGAGGCATGACGTGGATATGGGATACCGATGGCTGGTCGTCGTGGCCGCCACCGTCGCTTCAGGGATCATCATGATCCGTCGAGGTGGCGAAGCGGTGTGGGTCTGGGCCATCGCGATGAGCGCATTCATCATCTACGCGACGGTGTGGACGCTGGCGCGCCTGCGGAACTCTCCGAGCCGTTCCAGGAGAAAGTGACCACATCGTCCCGTTCGGGGATCCGCGTGTGGGAGTGACTGTCACAGCTGCGCTCAACCCCCCGCGACCCGTCCGCGATCGGGCGGGATGAGCAGCTGAATCCGGAGATGTCGATATCGACCGTCACGCCGGGGTTTGCATCCCTGCGAGGGTGACGCTGACGAGCCGGTGGACCGCGGCTTCCGAGGGCAGATCGGCGGCGGCTGTGAGTGAGTGAAGGCAGTAGGCGGCGAGTTCTCGGGGGGCGATGTCGTCCCGGAGTGCCTGGGCGGCGGCGGCTTGCGCAATCACATCTTCGAAGAGTCGGCTGAGGTGGCGCTGTGCCTGGACGACCGCTTCGCCGCGGTGGAGCAGCGCCGAAAGTTCCTCTGTGCCCTGGCCGCGTCGGCGGTAGGAGATGAGCGCATAGTGCTCGAGGACCGCGCGAACCCGATCGCCGGGGTCGGGGAGGTTTTCGCGGAGTTGGTGAAGCTGTTCGATGTGGCTCGCGATATGGCGTTCGTGGAATGCGCTCAGGATCGACTCGACGTCGGGGAAGTACTTGTAGAGCGTGGCCCGGCCGATGCCGACCTGCTCGGCGATCTGCGACATGGTCACCGACATGGGTCCCTGCTCGGAGGCCAGTGACCAGGTGGTGCGCAGGATCGCTTCGCGCACCGCGTTGCGATGCTCCTCGATCGTCTCGTTCCACAGCTTCGGCACCGTGCCATTGTACGCCGCGCCACTGGTGCGACGATCCGACTTGACAGCGACACTTTGTATCGCAAAAGTTGTGACTGTCGGCACCGGCCCCGATTGCCGGACGTGCAATCGCGTCATGAGCGTTGCCGGGCAGCCAAGACGGGACAGAAAGGGCGTCGCCATGACACAGCCGCATTCCCATGCCGGGGCTTCTGCCGGGGCCTCGGGGGCACTGGAGGAGCTGTACAGCAGCAGGCCGCCGTGGGACATCGGCCGGCCCCAGCCGGCGCTTCAGGCACTCGCTGACGCGGGGGCCATCCGGGGCCGGGTGCTGGACGTCGGCTGTGGCACTGGCGAGCACACCCTGCTCGCGGCTGCTCAGGGGCTTGACGCCACCGGCATCGACCTCGCCACAAACGCGCTGCACACCGCGCAGGGCAAGGCAAGGTCGCGCGGGCTGACCGCCCGCTTCCTGCGCCACGACGCCCGAAAGCTGGCAGACCTTTCAGGTGCCTTCGACACCGTGCTCGACTCCCTGGTCTTCCACAGCTTCACCAGCGAGGACCGTGCCGCCTACCTCCGCGGCCTGCGCACCGTACTGAGGCCGGGCGGCCGCTATTTCATGCTCGGCTTCAGCGACCGGCAGCCGGGCGAGCTGGGACGCCCGCACAAGCTCACGGCACAGGAGATCCGTCTTGCTTTCGCCGAGGGATGGTGCATCGACTCCATCGAACCGGCCACCATCGCCTCGACCCGCCACCCCGACGGCCTCCAGGGCTGGTTGGTCTCCGCCACCACGACCGGGTCCTCCGAGGTCGACGATGCCCACCCTGCTGCACCGACCGAGGAAGCGGCCCCCGACGTGGGCAGCGACATGCTGACCGCACAAGCCCACATCCCAACCGACCGGGCGAGCCGGTACCTCGTCCAACTCTGCCGACACGGCAGCCAGATGACCGGAATCCCCGGCCACCGGCCGCGCGCCCACACAGCCGGCGGGGCTCCTCCGCGGATCCGGCACGTGGAATGGTCCGACACCTGCGGCGTCCTCGACTTCGGCTTCGGACAGTGCACTCTGGAAGCCGGTCCCGAAGGGCTGACACTCCGCGCCCGGGCCGACGATGAGGAACACCTGCGGCGCATCCAGGACGGCATCGCCTCACGTATCGAGAAGATCGGCAGACGCGACAACCTGCGTGTGACCTGGCATCGTTCCCAGGCTCCGGTGACAGCACCCGACGACGTCCCCGGCGTGGCGGGCGGGCCACCCGCCGCACGGTCACCGCTCCGTGCCCACGGCAAGACGATCGGCTTGCCCGCCGTCGCCCTGCTGGTCCTGGCTGTGCACCTCGGAGCCGGCCGCGCCTTGGTGGACTCCTCGTGGTCAAGCTGGGGGCTCGTCACCATCCTTGGCATTGTCGCGGTCAAGGCCGCTGTCATGACGACCGTGGTCATCCGCCGCCGCAAGACCGCCAGAGCACGCCGCTGAAGCCGGACGAGGCGCTCGGCCGAGAGCACCCCGAGTGCCCCGGGTATCCCGGATGCCCCGTGTCGCGATGAGTTTCCGCCGGGGCGGGAGTCTGTCCTGGTGACCGTTGCGGGGCGTCGTACGACGCTGCCCAGCATGAGACACCACGGAGGACACCATGACGACCACGCCGAACGATTCGACCGCCGCGCTGCCCGGCCGCCCGCCCGTCGTCGACCTGGCCACCTGGCAGGCCGCACGAGACGAGCTTCTGGTCCGCGAGAAGGCCCACACCCGCGAGGGCGACACCCTCGCCGCGGCCCGCCGCCGACTGCCGATGGTGGAGCTCGACGGGACCGTCGAGGTCGTCGGACCCGACGGCCCGGTCCCGTTCCTGGACCTGTTCCAGGGCCGCGACGAGCTCGTGGTCTACAAGCACATGTGGTACGACGGCGCGCCGCACCAGGGGCAGTGCGAGGGCTGCACGACCACGGCCTGGCACCTGAAAGACGCCGCTTACCTCAACGCCCGCGGCGTCTCGTTCGCCGTCCTGACCACGGGCCGGTGGGACGAGGTGGCCTCCTACGTCGCGTTCATGGGCTACACCCAGCCCTGGTACTCGGTGCGCGGCGTGGCGGGGCCGGTCGGCGGCGACATGGGTTACCTCACCTGCTTCCTGCGCGACGGCGACCGCGTGTTCCTCACCTACTCCACGACGGGCCGCGGCAACGAGCGGGTCAACGGGTCCCTGGGCCTCCTCGACATGACGCCCTACGGCCGCGGCGAGGCATGGGAGGACAACCCCCAGGGCCGGCCCGAAGGCGGCAGCCCGTGCTGGTCCTGGCGCTCGGACGCGGACGGGAACGCGACCTGGGGCCCGACCAGCCGCCCCGTGCCCCAGTGGACCCGCCCCGGCGCGACCCCCGTGGAGAGCCTCGGCCGGCACAGCCACCACCACTGACCCGCCTACGCCGACGACGTGGGCTATTCCTGATCCCACAGCCGCAGGGAGTCGTTCAGGAAGCGCTGGCCCTCGGGTGATACGGACCATTTCCACATCCGGTTCCCGGGCTGGTACGGCTCGCCCGGGTGTTCGTTCAGCCACGTCCGCCATCTGTCCAGATTGCTTCCCTGGTACAGGTTGAGGAGCACCGGGACGTTGTTCCGGATGGGCTCGCGGTCCGGGTTCTCCTCGGTCACCTTGGAGTAGGCCCCGAGGATCGCGGCTACGTACCTGATCGAACCGTCCGAGGTGCGCAGAATCTCCCGACGGCCGTCTTCTCCTTGGCGGGGAAGGTATCCCTCGGCCTCGATCTGTTTGACGATCTCGGACTGGATGTGCACCTTTCCGGGTCCGGCCGACAGGTGATAGTCGAGCGGCGGCCGAGCGGGAAGCCCGTCCCTGACGTCCTGCCACCAGCGGTCCTTGTTCTTCATCGCTTCCCATGCGATGGCGCCGACGATGGCCCTCGGGTCGACGTTCCACCTGCGCGCCTCTTGGAGAATGGTGTCCTTGTGCAGCTCGATCCAGCTCAGCACGGCGAGTTCGTCGCGGGAGTACGGCTTGCCGTTGCGGTCCACACCCTGAGGGGCCACGGACGGGTAGGGCAGGGTGTCCGCGCCCCTGAGCTCCCACGAAAGATCCGCGCTCGTAGGCGCCTCGGCGCCGCGTGGCCACGACGGATGCGTTGCGTAGACCTTGTCCAGCAGCAATCCGAGGCCGGAGGCCCGCGCCCCATAGGTCTCCTTGATCCGCAACAACTCGCTGTCGTCCAAGTTGTACGCGAACTGGGCGGCTGCCGCCCGGTTGGCCAGCAGCGCCTTCAAAAACGCGCTCTGGTCGTCCGGCGGGACTTCGTCGTCGTGTTTTTCCCACGGGAACGGCAGTTTCCACGGAAGCGGCAGCTCGGGGATCATTCCGGGCTGGTCCCAGCCGAGCTGCCGGGCGACCTTGTCAGCGGTCTCCTTGGAGACCGCACCGCTGGCGAACGCGCTCACCAACGCCTTGATTCCGGTCGGGTCGGACATCAGCCGCCTGATCTGCTCGCTGTTCAGCCCGTTGTAGAAACCGGCGTTGAAATAGGGATCGTTGGCGTGTTTGCCGAGCTCCGCCAGAATCGGCCCGAGGCCGTCGGTCTGCTCCATGCGCCTCGCCAGCGCGGCCCCGGCCTCCGTCGAGCGCGACGCTTGCGCGTACTGGGTCTGCAGTCGCTGAAAGGCGGCGTTGACGTCCTGGTCGGAGGCGGAGACCAACTTCGCGGGCGTACCCGCCGTGGGGCCGCCCGCTTCCTGGAACGCCCGGCCGACCGTGCTCACATCCCGGTCCGTGTAGAAGGCGGCGGCGATCCACTTCGCCACGGACGAGTCCAGCGACGAGGGTGGTGCGACGCCGCTCGTCTCGACGTCCCGCAGCGCGGACGACAGGTACGCGCTCACCCACTGCTGAAACTGCTCCGCACCCCGCGTACAGGCCGCGGAATACGCGAACAGTTTCTCCGGAATCGCCGACACCTTGGCCATGGTCAGCCCAACCTCCTAGTTCCTGGGCTTTTGCTGCGCATGCTGGGCGTGGGCCTGTGTGGTGGCATGGTCCACGTGCGCCTTGAGCCGTGTGGCTTCTTCCCTGAGGTGGATCAGGGCCGCTCGCTGGCGGGCGAGGTCATGCTCGTAGCGCGTGCGTTTCGCGCCCTGCCAGTTGGCGCTGGTCGGGGTGGACAGGAGTGCCTTGCGCTGCCCGTTGCGCAGCCACAGAAACCAGTCGATCTTCTCGATGAACTGTTTCAGCACCCAGCTCAACCGATCGGCGGCCTGATAGTCGAACTCGGGCGGCATCGGTCACTCCCCCTATGTGGACCCACTCAGGATTTTCGGGCCCGCACCTCCAGGTGTCATTGACTTCAAGCGCAAAGTTCTTGATCCTCCGTGCACTTCACTGGTACATCGACGTCATCAGGTCAAGGCGCTCCGCGTATTCGGACCGGCCGAGGTCTCGGTATGCTCGCGCCCACAACGGCTTGAGATCGGCGAAGTGGCCGTTCGGTTCGTTGACGAAGATGTCCTTGAGCCCGAGCAACGCGGTCGCCGGGTGTCCGGCGTCGAGCAGGCGCTCAGCGTCGGCCAGCGCCGGTTCGAGCGACGACTCCCACGAGCTGACGTAGACCACCGGCTCCCGATCGTTGTAGGCGTCAGCCGGGGCGAGCACGCCGATGCCGTCCGCGCCGGGCTCGTGCCGCCACCCCTCCGGTACGTCAAACACGATGTCGAACTCGGTGTCCTCCATGACGGCCGTGCCGTTCCACCGTGAACCGGGAAAGGTCCGGTCCGGGTCCGGGTGTACGCGGAGTTCGGCGGCCAGCCGGTCAACAAGTCTCCGGTCTTTGGCGCGGGCGTTGATGCGCCACTGGTTTTGGGCAAGCCACACATCTGGGTCGCGGCCCGCCGGGGGCTCCGGGTCCGGGTTCTCGCGCCACCGTCGTAGGGCCCACGACAGCATGAAATCCAAGCCGGTACGGGTGTCCGCACCGATCAGGGTCACGCCGGGTTCATGGCCGTCGGCCAGAGCGACCGGATGGTCCAGCCTCCTGAGTTCCGGCGCGGGTACCAGCCAGCCGACGTTGCCGCCGTCGCCGAGGGAGCCGAAGGACACGAACTCGGGCGTGGCGTAGTGGGGCAGCGACGGCTGCCGACGCTGGTCGTCGAATTCCGGGTAGCCGTCGCAGCCATCGGGCGGGCGGGGAATCGTGGCCAGGTCGAACATGAAGTCGTAGTGGGTTTCCAGCAGGGTGTAATCGTAACTTTCGTTTTCTTGGTAGAAGTCGTACGCGTTCTGCCAGGCGATGTCGATCAGTGTGCGGAGCGCGGGCGGAGTGGGGAACGGAAAGAGGTCGTCAGCCCACGGCGGCGGTGTCGAATCGGTCACGGCACCCGAGGATACTGACGAACATCAGCCGCCCGAAGTGGCCCCCGGGCGTACGGTTTTGGCGTGGCCCGGCCGCCGAACGCAGCGGTCACGCCGCCTCTCATGGCCGGGTGCCGTTCCCGAACCCCGTCCACCGCAGTTCGGCCGGCAGGTGGCCCATGTCGTTGTACAGCAGCACCGTCGGCGTGGTTCCGTCGCGGTATTCGATCGCGGTCAGTGCCGTGTTCCCACAGTTCAGCCCCAGCCAGCGCACCGGTGGCGCGTCGAGTGCGTGCCGGACGAGCCAGGCCACCTGATAGGCATGGGTGATGAGGACCTCGTGAGTCTCGGTTGCGGCGGGGCGCGCGAACCTGTCGGTGAGGGCATCGGCGAGGCGTGCTCCCGCCGCGGCCTCCTCGGCGTCGTACCCGTCGAAGAACGCCGCCCACGCCGGTGGCGCGTCGTCCGGTACGTGCGGTACGTGATCGATCAGCTCGGCCGCTTCCCGCACGCCGGCGTTCGGGAGGTGCCTGCCGACGATCTGCGCGCACCGCACCGCCCTGGGCAGGGGGGAATGCCACACCGCGTCGATCGGAAGCCCGGCCAGGCGCTGCCCGAGCAGTTCCGACTGCCGCTGGCCGATGTCGGTCAGCTCGCCGAACGGGTCCGCCGCTCCGTGCCGTACCAGATATACGTGCCGAGTCGGCATCGCCGATCTCCTTTCAGAGTTGCCTTGTCATCGGGTGGTTGAGGACCGCAGTGCGGCATGGGCCGCTTCGAGCCGCTGGGATTCGTCGCGTGGGGAGTGGTCCCCCGAGGTGTCGTCGGCCCATGCCAGCAGTCGGTGGAGGTGTTTGTCGGCCGCGTTCGCGACGACGCGGGGGCGGCCGAGGGCGACCTCGCCACTCGACCCGTCGATGGTGATGAGGGCGCCGTCGCCGATGGTGCGCCCGCCGGCCGTGACGGTGCCGTTGCCGGCATCGACGGTCAGGTCGGCGACGCCCACGACCGCGGGCCTTTCCATGGCTCGTGCGACGACCGCGGCGTGGCTGGCCGGCCCGCCGCGAGCGGTGACGATCCCCGCGGCGGCGGCGAGGCCGTGCATGTCATGGGGCGAGGTCTCCGGGCGCACCAGGATGACCGGGGCGCCTTGGGCCATGCGTACCGCTCGCTCCGCCGTGGTCGCCACGTGGCCGACCGCGACACCGGGGCAGGCGCCGAGGCCCCGGGCGAAGACGTCGGCCTCCTCGGATGACGCGATGCGTGGCGTGCGGACATGACGGAGATTGCTCGGTGAGATCCTGAGCAGCGCTTCGTGCCGTTCGATGACCCGCTCGTCGGCGAGTTCGGTGGCCACGCGCACCGCGGCACCTCCGGCGAACCGGCCGGGCCGGACCTGCAGAATCCACAACTCGCCGACCTGGAAGGTGAATTCGACATAGCAGGCGTCGCGGTAGTGTCCTTCGATCCGGCTCAGGGCGTCGAGCAGCTCCGCCCACACCGCCGGCTCCCGCCCGGCGAGTTCGCGCAGCGGCCGGGTCGTCGATCTGCCGGAGACGACGTCTTCTCCTTGGCGCCCGAACAGGACTTCGCCGAAGGGGATGTTCTTACCGGTGTTGGGATCGCGGCTGAACGCGACTCCGGTGCCGCTGTGGTCGTCGCGGTTCCCGAACACCATCGTCTGGACGATCACGGCCGTTCCGAGGTCGTGCGGGATGTCGTGCAACGCGCGATAGGTTCGTGCGCGTGGTGTGTCCCAGGACGAGAACACGGCCTCGACCGCCGACGTCAGCTGGCGGGCCGCGTCGTCGGGGACCGGCTGTCCACACCGTTTCCGAACGAATTCCTCGACTGCCTTCATCGCGTCGGCGAGGCGTGTTTCCTCGTCCTTGGTCCCTCGCCCGGGATCTTCTCCGTGGCCGGTTCCTACGTCGCCCGCGTCGCCCGCCTCCGTGTTCGTGACCGCGGAGGCGAAGCTCGACAGGAAGCGCAGCCGCGAGTTCAGTGCGAACGGCCGGTCGCCCGTCTCGACGGCAAGGCCCGCGGTGGCTTCGGTCGTGAGGCCGAGGTTGAGGATCGTGCTCATCATGCCGGGCATCGACACACCGGCCCCGGAGCGCACGGAGACCGCCAGCGGCCTCCCGGGTCCGCCGAAGCCGCGCCCGGTGGTGAGTTCGAGGTCGGCGATGGCCGTCGCGAGTTCGTCGCCGAGTCCGTCGGGCAGACGTCCTTCCCGTAGGAAGACACGGCATGCCTGTGCGGTGATGACGAACCCGGCCGGCACCGGCAACCCGAGGCGGTGCAGGAGGACCAGGCCGAGTGCCTTGCCACCCAGTGTCTCCGCCGCCTCCTCGACCTGGGCGGAGATCGTGCGTATCCATCTCATCGCCGCATCCCGAGGGTGGCCAGCAGGTCTTCGTGCAGCTCCGCCCATACGGTGTGGTACGAGGCGGTGCTGTCGGTCACGTACTCCAGCGCGCCGGAGGCGGCGCGATCGAGGGCTGCGGCGAGACGGTCGCGGTAACGACCGAATCGCGGCAGTGCCGCGGAGAGCTCGGCACAGACGGGGGCGGCGCGACGGTCGAGATCGGCGAATCGGCCGAGGACCCGGGAGTCGTAGGCGGGGTCGCTGTGGTCGTTGACGTTCACGATGCCGTCGACGGTGCGGAGTTGCCATGCCGCGCAGAGGTCGAGCAGCTCCGGGTTGAGTACGAGAAACCGGCCGAATGCCGCCTCAACCGCTCCGCGGGCGTTGGCCGAGGTGAGCTCGTCGGTGATGCGCTCGGCGTCGGCGGCGCGGCCGGCGTCCGTGAGCAGCCAGCAGGGCATGTCACCGGATATCCGTGTGACGAGGCCCTCGACCCCGAGATCGATGAGCTCGGACTCGATGTCGGACTCGTCGAGTCCCGTAACCCCATGGAGGCGGGTGGGGCTGACGGCCCCGGCACAGCGCAGGGCATGCAGCACCAACAGGTTGGCGTTCGTCGCGTGAGTTTCGGGCCGGGTCATGTCGTGTCCCCTGGATGTGCGGTTCGGTTCATGGAAAGGCTGTCGGTGCCTCGCGGCGCGAGTTGAGTGGTCTTCCGGCCGTCGCCCGGCCCCGGCGGTCGGGATGTCGACGGTTCGCGGTGTTGCTGCGCCCTGGCCGGGTGCCGTCCGTCGGCCTCGAACCCTTGCCACCCACACTCAATCTCCGATGTTCATGGTTTCTGGATAACGTCGTCATCTGGATGCTGTTTGTATCATGACACGGGAGCGGAAGGGGACACGATGGCGAGACTGACGCGCGCCCAGCAGCAGGAGCGGACCCGCGCGGCGGTGCTGGTCGCGGCCCGGGAGGAGTTCGCCGAGCACGGCTACGCCGAGGCCAAGGTCGACCGGATCGCTGAGCGAGCCGAACTGACCAGGGGCGCGGTCTACTCCAACTTCACCGGCAAGCGCGCGCTCTACCTCGCGGTGCTCGCCGACGCCGCCGAACGGGCCAGGGTCCGCGCCGAACCGCCGGTGGAATCGCCCGACTCCGTCGGGCGAGCGCTCGGCACCTTCGCCAGGGTCTGGCTCGAACGGCTGCCCCTCGCCGGCGACACACCCGGAAGCGGGCATCTCCAGTTGCGTTCGCTGTCCGGAGTGCTCGACACCGAGCCGGCCAGGACCGCGCTGGCCGAACTCGTCCGGTTCGAAGCCCTGCTGCTCGCCCTGGCACTCGAATCGCGCCCCGCGGCGCGCGGCCGGATGGTGCGACCGGCCCAGCTGGCGCTGACCCTCCTCCACGGAGCGGCCGGTCTCGCGGAGAACGCCCCCGGGGTCGGTGACCCGTTCGACCTGGCCCGCGCCGCCGAGCACCTGGCCGACATCGCCCTCAACGACGACGCGGAGCCACCACACCTGCCCTTCATCGCCCGGGCACGGCCGGTGGAAGACCCGTGGGCGGCGCCCCGGGGCCTCGCCGACGAGATCAGCGGCCGCGCGGTCGACCTCGCCGACGACGGCGTGGTCGTCGTGCTGGGCGTGAGCCGTCTGTCCGCGGCCGAGGAGGCGGTCCGCTCGGCCCGGCCGGGCGACGCGGTGACGATCGTCGTCGCCACGAGCGACCCGGCCGAGACCGGTCGACTGGCCCGCCTCCGTATCGTCGATCTCGTCGCCTGCCTGCGCCGGGTGTTCGCAGCCGAGGATCTACCGCGGCCGCGCATCGTCTTCGACGACGGTGGCACGGTTCCCGCGGCCTTCGGCAGGACCTCGGTCGACGACCTCACCGAGGTCGCGATCCGGGTGCGCGACGGGCTGATCGTGGCACACGCGGACGGCCGCGGCGCCGGCCACGCCGTGGCCGACAGCGGCGCCCCGCACCGTGGCCGCGGCACGACGGCGGCGAGCCGGAGAGACCTGCGGACGAGGTCTGAATGACCCGGTGCCCAAACCCGGCCGTACGTCGAAGGCGCTCAGAGGTCGTCCAGGTCCCTGTGCTGGATCTACGACGTGCTGGATCTGGCGGCGGGTCCCGGTGACCGCGCGTCGTTCCGGGACCCGTCGGCCAAGAACATCCGGCTCACGCAGGTGCTGGAGTTCGATCCGGAACGGCACTGAGGTCCCCAGCCCAAACCCACCACCGTCACCGCCGTCACATCGGCGGCCTCTGGAGGCTCATCCCGGTGAGCCTTGATGATGGGATGGTGTGACTGGTGAACGAGAGCGAGTTGCTGGCCGAGCGCTTCGAGCGGGAGCGCCCGCGGCTGCGTGCGGTGGCATATCGGATGCTGGGTTCGGTGGCGGAGGCCGACGACGCGGTGCAGGACGCCTGGCTTCGGCTGAGCCGGTCCGACGAGGAGCAAATTGACAACCTCAGCGGATGGCTGACCACCGTCGTCGCGCGGGAGTGCCTGCACCAGTTGCGGTCCCGACGGCGCCGCCGGGAAGACCCGCTGGTCGAGCACCTGCCCGACCCGGTCGTCGGGGCCGGAGACCCCGACCCCGAGCAGGAGGCACTGCTGGCCGACGCGGTGGGCCTGGCGCTGCTTGTCGTACTCGAACGGCTCACCCCGGCAGAACGGTTGGCGTTCGTGCTGCACGACATGTTCGGCCTGCCCTTCGACGAGATCGCCCACATCATCGACCGAAACCCCACGGCCGCACGGAAGCTCGCCAGCCGAGCGCGGCGCCGGGTCAGCGGCGCGGAGATCCCACGGCCAGATCGGGATCTCGCGCGCCAGCGGAAGGTGGTCAACGCGTTCTACGCGGCGGCGCGGACGGCGGATCTCGACGCCCTCATCCAGGTCCTCGCCCCCGATGTCGTGCAGCGTACCGAGTTCGGTGCCACCCGGCCGCCGAGCGTCGTCCGCGGTGCGGCGGCGGTGGCCGAACAAGCCCGTGCGCCCCGCGGTGGCGAACTGCGCTCCGTCCTGGTCAACGGCACGGTCGGCGCGCTGGTCACCCGGGACGGACAACCGTACTCCGTCATCGCCTTCACGGTCACCGGCGACAAGATCGCCAGGATCGACGTCATCCGCAACGCCGACCGCGTCCGCAGCCTCGCGTCCAGCGTCCTCGGCCAGGCCGAGTGAGCGGTCCGGCCCGGTGCGCGGCGCGCACCGGGCCGGGAACTCACCAGTACGTGGCGGACGGTCGTACTTCGACCGCGCCACCCAGTCGTGCTTGCGGTACGCGGGATGCGATCGCGATCGCGGTATCCAGATCCTCGGCCTCGACCACCAGGAACCCGCCCACCGAGGTGTTGTCGAACGGACCCTCGGTGGTGACGGCCGAACCGTCCTCCACACGGACGGTCGTCGCGTCCTTGGGCAGACCCATCGGCGGCGCACCGGTCACGTTCTCCATCGTGCCGATCGCCGCCCAGTCGGCGTACGCCGCCTTCCTGTCCTCCTCCGACACCAACTCCGCCTGCGGAGTGCCCGGCAACGGATACGTGCCCTGGTGGATCACCAACACAAACCGCATCATGTCCTCCTCATCGAGTGTGCCTTTCGCACACACCCATGAGCCCGGGCATCACACCGATGTGACCTGTCGGGTCGTACGGTCAGCCGGTGGGCCGCTGCGCCGCCCAGGAGTCGAGCACCGTCAGCACGTCCTTGAGGGTGTGCGCGGTGGCATCCGGCTCCGCCGAGTCCGATCCGCGCTCCTCCTCGGGGATGGCGCTGTGAGGCACCCAGATGGTGCGCATACGGGCCTGCCGCGCACCGTAGATGTCCTCGAAGAGCCGGTCGCCGACGAACGCGCACGCGCCGGGCTCCTCGGCGCCCAGCCGCTCGGCGATCAGCTCGAAGATGAGCGGATTGGGCTTCGTCCAGGGCACTTCGCTGGAGTAGACCGCGGCGTCGATGAGGTCGTGGACGCCGTCCCGCTCGAAGATCTCGTGGTGCCAGTCGGCCGACCACAGCGTGTTGGAGAGCACACCGACCCCCAGATCCCGCTCGCGCAGGGTGCGCAGCAGCTCCGCGCCCTCCGGGTCGAGGTAGGTGTGCTCCTCCCAGGCCCGTCGGTAGGTCGCGATCGCCGTGCCGTCCGGGACCACGTCCACGGCGCGGAACACCTCGTCGAGGGTGGCCGAGCCCTGCGTGTTCCGGCAGCGGGTCATCAGCTCCCGCTCGGCCTGGAACAGCCGCTCGGCGAGGTCCGGCGCGCCGTCCGGGTCGATCTCGCGCGCGGTCTCCAGCCAGATGCCCGCCACGTCCACCGTGTGCCAGGGAGTGAGTGTCCCCGCCCAGTCGAAGACGACGTACTTGATGGTCATGCTGCTCCTCGCCCTTCCCGCCCGAACCGGTCACGCCTGCTGTCCCCTGCCCACCGCGGTGCGCAGCAGCACGACCCCGACCGCGCACCCCACCAGCAGCGTCGGGCCCACCGCCCACCATCCGTCCGCCGCCGTGACGACCAGACCCACCAGTGGTGGTCCCGCGAGCGATCCGACGCTGCCGAGCTGGGCCACCACGCCGTTGGCCATGCCGACGTCGGCGCTGGTCCTCACCACGAGGGGGAGGGCCGCGAAGACGGTGGCGACGACCAACTCGTTGGTGATCGCGATCAGCACCGCGCTGGTCATCGAGATGCCAAGACCGCCCGTCGAACCGAACGCCGCGAAGGCGCCGACCGGCATCAACAGGGCAGCCGTGAAAAGGTACTTCATACGCGCCCCGCGGCGCAGCAGCACACTCGCCGCGAAGCCCCCCGCCACCCCGGCGAAGGACACGCTTCCGGTGAGCGTTCCGGCCGCCGCGGTGGGCACGTCGAACTCGTCGTGCAGATACGTGGGGTACAGCGCGACGAAGGTGACGATCGTGGCGCTGATGGTGGCGAAGCCGGCGCCGAGCGCGACCGGGCGGGCCAGCCTGCGGGCGCGCGCCCAGCGATCACCGGAGCCGTCCCCGTCCCCAGCCGGGGATTCCGTTGCCACCGCCCCGTCGGCCGGCCCTTCCGGCTCCGGTCCGGCCTGCCGGGCGCCGACCCCGGGGAGGTACAGCGCCGCACCGGCCACCGCGAGGGTTGCCGCCGCGGCGACCACCAGCGAGGTCCGCCAGCCGAACCCCGCGGACAGCAGCCCGCCGCCGAACGCGCCCAGCGCGAGCCCCACCGGCATGAAGGTGCCCCAGACCGCCAGCGCCACCGTGCGGCGCTCGTCGTCGCCGAGCCCCAGGATCAGCACCGGGGCCGCGATCACGACGACCACATAGCCCATGCTCTCCACCAGCCGCCCGCCGAGCAGCACCGGAAACCCGTCGGCCCGGGAGACCAGCAGCCCGGCGAGCCCCATCACCACCAGGCCGCCGATCAGCGTCCGTCTCGGGTCCAGGGGGCGCAGCGCGACGCTCACCGCCAGCCCCAGCACGGCGGCCACCGCGGTGACCGAGGAGGCGACCAGGCCGACTTGTCCCAGAGAGAGCCCCAAGTCGTCCTCGAGGTCAACGGATACGGGCGTGATTCTGCCGATGCTGGTGGCAGCCATGACGCCCGACAGGTAAATTAAAGCGAAATACCACCAATATGCGTGGCTCATTTGCTCATCGGATTCCGGAATCCCTGCTTCTGCGGTATCAGTGGTGTCGCTCTTCCTGTCCATGGGTCAAAAACCTTTCCCATCGTGTGGAAGCTCAGGGGGGTATCGCTCGACATGGTGGCAGCAGAAGACGGGTCCGTGCCGCGCTCCGGCATTCTTGTGCTCGGTTCCCTGGTGATGGACCGTAAGTTTTTCGCCGCGGGGCTGCTCGAACGCGGAGCGGGCCGCGGCGAAACGGTGTGGTCCATGGAGCGGCACCACGGCGGCGTCGGCCGCAATGTCGCCACGAACGCGGCGCGGCTCGGCCACCCGGTCACCTTCACCGGCCTGTCCGGTTTCGGCGCGGACGCGGCGGAGCTGGAGGGCGCCCTGACCCGGCTGGGCGTCGCCCTCCACGTACGGCGCGTGGCCGACGGCGTCGGGCGGTTCGACGTCACGCTGGACGCCCACGGATCGCAGATCTCCTCGCGTATCGCCCTCCCCGATCCGGCCCTGGGAAAGGCGCTGTGCGGTCCTGAGCTGGCCGCGCGCATCGCCACGGCGGGGGCGGTGGTGATGGAGGGCGGGCTCGACGAGGAGCTGCTGATGTGGGTGTCGCAGCAGGCCAGGCGGCACGCGGTCCCGGTGTGCTGCCTGCCCACCCGGCAGGCCGACTTCGGGCCGCGCGCCCATCTGCTGCCCCGTTACGACGTGCTGGTCCTCAACACCGCGGAGGCGGGCGCGCTGCTGGGACAGGACCCCGGCGCGCCGACCGGGCCCGCCGAGCAGGCCGAGCTGCTGATGCGCCGCGGCCCCGGGGTGGTCGTGGTCACCGACGCAGCCCGCGGGGCGGCCCTGGCGGCCGCGACCGCCCCCGGGCCGGTGCACCTCCCGGCAGAGCCGGGCGTCTGCACCGACGATACGGGCGCAGGCGACGCGCTGGCCTCGGCCTTCGTCGCCGCCCTGGTGGCCGGCCGGACCCCGCGGGACGCCCTGGCCCATGGACTGCGCGCTGCCCGGGTGACCATCGCATGCCCGCAGAGCACCTGTCATGCTCTGTCGTCGGCTCTCGTCCGCGCGGCGAGCGTCACCCGGACGTGACGGTGGACTCCACCCGGTGCGCACGCATGGTGATGCCGTCCTCGGCGAGGGCGCGCGCGATGACCTCGTGGTCGTACGACGCGAGCCCGGCGTCGGTGAGGATCTTCAGATCCGTGGAGTGCATCGGGAAGTCGTCGACGCTGCCCTGCCGGACCTCGCCCACGTTGTGCCCCGAGAAGCCCTCGGGCAGCTCGTACGCGCGGTCGGCGAGGCAGGCGAACATCAGCAAGTGGTAGTTGCCCTGATCCCACTTGCCGGTGAACTCATAGACGGCGAACAGCGAGCAGGAGTCCACGAGGATGCCGGTCTCCTCGTGGGCCTCCCGCCGCGCCGCTTCCTCCGCCGCCTCACCCGGCTCGATGCCCCCGCCCGGCAGCAGCCAGCTCCCGGCGTACGGCCCCTTGAGCTGGTGGACGAAGGTCACGGTACGGCCGGGTCCCGGCACCACCAACAGGGCGGCGGGCAGCACACGGTCGAAACGGCTCATGCTGATGTCCTCATTCAGTACTCGGTGGGCCGCCCTTCGGGCGGAATGACCAAGGCCAGGCCCACGCGCTCGCCCTCCACCTTCCCCTTGCGGCGATACGGCTCCGTCCGCGTGGTGAAACCGTAGGTGGCCAGCGCCTGGCCGGGGTTCGACAGGTCCGGGCCGCAGATGATCACCTTTGAGCGCACATCGAACGCCATCGCTTCCATGACGAGCTCCTGGCTGGGCTCGTCGGACTCGATGTACGCCACGAACTCCCCCCTGGCCTTGAGCGAGTAGCGTACCGACCGCACATGGTGACCTTGACCACGCAGATGCGCGTACATCAGATACTCGTTCTGGAAGCTCATCAGGGTCAGACCCGAGGTGGCCCCCGCCACGATGGTGGGAAACGGCGCCCCGGGCACGGCGGTGACCTTGCCGACGGTCATCACATTGCTGCGCCGGGCCTCCGCGTAATAGCCCTTGAACTCGCCGAACGGGCCCTCGACTTCGTCCCTGGCCAGGACGTGTCCCTCGATGACATGGGTGGCGTCGTCCGGCACCGGAGGGCTGCCGCCGAGCCCGAGCGGGCGCCCCAGCAGACGGGAGGCGATCTCGTAGTCGTCGCCCTCGGCGGGCAGCCGCGAGGCCGCCACCACACAGATGGCCGGATCCGCACCCAGGAACACGGAGATGGGCATCGGACGCCCGGTCTCCAGCCAGGCCAGCAGATTGCGGTGGCCGTCGGTGCGCGGGTCCAGGAAGATCCGGACCTCGTCGGGCGCCACCACCTGGATGCGGTAGAAGCCGAGGTTGACGCCGCTGCCGTCGGGCCGGGTGGTCACCCCCACGCCCGCGGTGATGTACGGGCCGGCGTCGCCGGGGCGGTGCTGGAGGATCGGCAGGGCGTACAGCAGATCGCCCAACTCCTCGCGCAGCCCGCCCCCTTGGTCCCCGTACAGGGGGTGCGCGGGGCCCGCCAGCCGGTCGGACATCTCCGCCAGGCGCTTCTCCTCGGTGGTGTTGAGCGCGGCGAGCAGCACCGCCCGCGGATACGGGTGGCCGAGCACCCGGCCGCCCGGGCGCTCCGCGACGCCTGTGAACACCGTCGTCGGACGCGTCCCCAGCGCCTGCTCGAAGTCGGCCAGGGTGCGCGCCACCTCCACCCGGCTGCTGAGCGGGGCGTCACAGGTGTACAGGTCCACCGCGTCGTAACAGGCGGGGAGGGACAGCTCGGCCGCGCTGTCCACCGGGACGAGACCGCGGCCGGGCAGTCCCCGCGGCCCGCCGGCCGTCATGGGCGCGCCTCCCGTGCGGTGGCGGGGAACGGCCGGCAGTCCGTGGTGGACTCCCGGTCGGTCTCCCATGGGAAGACGATCCAGTCGTCGATCACCGCGGGACAGTAGTCGGGCACATAGCCCGACTGGTGGTTGCGGACCACCGAGACGAAGCGCACATCGGACCGGGCCACCCCGGCGTCCGCCAGGTAGGCCAGCACCACTTCGGCCGTGGAGCCGGTGCCGACGATGTCGTCCACCACCAGCACCCGGTCTCCCGGGCCCAGCGCGGGCGGTGTGCCCATGTCGATGACCGGCGCCTGTTTCGCGGCGTAACGGGTGTCGTCCGCGGTCCTGCGCACGCGGATGGTGTGCTGGACGGGCACATCGAGGGCGCAGGTGAGAAAGCCGGCCGGGGTGAGCCCGCCACGGGCCACCGCCAGCACCGCGTCCGGCCGGAAGTCCTCGCCCCGGAGCTGCGCGGCGATGTCCCCGACCAGCTCCCCGAAGGAGACCCAGTCCAGGAGGTAGGGCCCCTGCCGGGACCACATACCCGGCCGCTCACCGGCCACCGTGGGGCGCGGCGTGGCGCCGGGGTCAGCCATTGCCCACCGCCCGGGTGACATGGTCGATATCGATCTGCTCCGAGCGCTCGCGTGCGTGCGGACGGTTCTCCGCCCGGCCGGCGGAGGTGACCCGGATGAACTCGGCGCGCTCCCGGAAACCGGTGACGTCCCGCGCCCCCGAATAGCTCATCGCCGACTGCACCCCGCCCATGAGCTGGCGCAGCGTTCTGGCCAGCGGGCCGGTGGCGGGGAAGGTCGCCTCGGTGCCCTCCGGCACATAGTCGTCGACCTCCTCCTGGGTGATCTTCTCGCCGGCCGCATGGCGCAGCGTCAGCTTCATGCCCAGGGAGACGAACCCGTTGCTGACCTTGTACGAGCGTCCGTCCCGGGTCACCGGACTGGCCGCGCTCTCATCGGCCCCCGCCAGCGCGGAGCCCAGCATGACCGCGTGTGCCCCGGCCGCCAGCGACTTGGCGATATCGCCCGACTGCCGGATGCCGCCGTCCGCGATCACCCGCACCCCGCGCTCGGCCGCCGCGGCGGCGCAGTCCATGACCGCGGTGAGCTGGGGGACCCCGGTCCCGGCCACCAGCCGCGTCGTACACACCCCGCCGGGGCCGATGCCCACCTTCACCACATCGGCGCCGGCCTCCGCGAGGTCCGTGACCCCTGCGGCCGTCGCCACGTTTCCCGCGGCCAGCGGCAGCCGCGGGTAGGCGGCCCGCAGCTTCGCCACCGCGTCGATCACCTGGTCGCTGTGGCCGTGGGCGACGTCCACGAAGAGGATGTCCACCGCGTGTCCGACCAGGCGCTCGGCGCGTTCCCGCCAGTCGCCCGAGACGCCCACCGCGGCGCCGACCAGCAGCCGGCCGTCGGCGGCGAGGGTCGACCGGTCGGCCGAACCCTCCTCCGGCCGCTGCGCCTTGACCGCGTCCAGGTGCTCCAGCTGCTGCTCCACCGTCTGCATACGGTGGAGCACGCCCAGGCCACCGTTCAACGCCATGGCCACGGCCATCCGGTCGCCCGTGCACCACTGGGTGTTCGCCGAGATGACGGGCGTGCGCAGGACGACGCCCGGCAGCAGCTCCGAGGCGGTGTCGGCCTGGCGACGGCTGGTCAGCGGGGTGCGCTGGGGCACCAGCAGCACATCGTCGAAGCTCAGCCCGGTCCGCGGGGATTCACTTACGCGCATCGAGATATCTGCTCCTCTCAAAGGGTGGCGAGGCTCAGAAGCCGGCGCCGCGGAACGATTCGCTGGTGAGGGTGAGCAACTCGGTGCGCAGGGCGCTGTCCTGGAGCGCGCCGCGCCATACCGCCGTGGTCATGGTGGCGGGGGTGCGGATGCCGCGCATGGCCATGCACAGATGCTCGCCCTTGCCGATCACGGCGACGTCCGGCGATCCCGTGAGCTTTTCGATGTCGTCCGCGACGTCCTGCGAGAACTGCTCCTGCGACTGCAGCCGGTGGGCGTGCTGATGGGCGATCCGGGCGAACTTGCTGAGGCCGAGCACCTGCCCGCGGGGGAGGTAGCCGATGGTCACCCGGCATGAGAACGGTAAGAGGTGGTGTTCGCACAGCGACCACACATGGATGCCCGAGACGGCCACCAGATCACCGCTGCAGCTGGACTCGAAGACGGTGTCGGTCGAGCCGGGAGCGTACTGGGTGAACTCGCGCCACCAACGCGCGTAGCGTGCCGGAGTGTCGCGCAGCCCTTCCCGTTCGGGATCCTCACCGATCTCCACAAGGAGCTGCCGGGCGAGTATTTCCAGGGGATCCTGTGGCGCCACGCCCGGTGCGATCTGCTCGTCCTCCGGCAATTCATCAATTCCACTGCTCATCAAACACCTCGTTTGCTGCCCCATATGGTCACGTGCAGTCGCCCGGACAGATTCCACTTCCGGCCGACGACCTCGTCCGCGAGTGTGCGGATGCCCTCGTCGATCTCCTCGGGGGACTGTCCGCGCGGCATGATCCAAATGTTCTTCAGCGAGTGTCGCGCCACCAGCGCGTCCACCTCTTCCAGGTCGGACGCGGTCGCACAGACGAACTTGAAGGCCGTGCCGGGAAGCCGGGTGAACTCACCGAGCACCGCCGGGACGATCCGGCGCTTCTCGGCGATCCCCGAGTGAGCGAGCTTCGGCGACACATTGAACCGGATTCCCGCCGCGGCCAGCGCGGCCTGCGGGGCCACCGTCCCATTGGTCTCGATCTCCACCGCGATCCCCGCCTCGCGCAGCGCGCGGATCACGGGCTCCAGCCTGGACTGCTGGTTGAGCGGTTCCCCGCCGGATATGACGATCAGCCCGACGCCGAAGGCGAGCAGCCGCCGGGCCACTTCGGCCGGGTCCATCGCGTGCAGTTCCTCGGCCGGACGGTAGGCGATCCCGGTGTCCGAGACGCCCTTCCAGTCCCAGGTGTACGGAGTGTCGCACCAGCGGCAGTCCAGATTGCAGCCGCCCAGCCGCAGAAAGGCGCAGGACGTGCCCGTTGAGGGTCCTTCTCCCTGTACGGCCCTAGGTGGGCCCGAAGATCTCGTTGACCACGAGCTTCGGTGCCGTCATGTTCACCACCCCCTCTCATGTCCTCCATCAAGGACCGGACCCCGGTCCGCGGTCACCCGGGCGTGTTCTCTCCGCCCAGGGAAGGGCGGTATGTCGCCCAGGTCTTGGGGGTCTCCGACACGCGTACGGCGGTGAGTTCGGGGAACTCCTTGACCCACCTCTCGTGGAGCCACATGGCGATGTTCTCGGCCGAGGGATTCACCCCGTCCAGCACATCGTTGAGATGCCGGTGGTCCAGCGTCTCGTCCACCCACTTCCCGAAGGCGGAGAGGTCGCCGTAGTCCCGTACGAAACCCGGAAGTGTCAGATCCTCCGGTGCCGCGGACAGTTCCAGGACGACCACATAGTTATGGCCGTGCAGTCGGCCACATGGATGGCCGGACCGTAAATGATCCAGCTGATGGCTTGCGGAGAAGCGAAACTCTTTGGTGATGGTGAGCATGATGAACCCTTCACCTCGCTCAAGTGAACAGGGAGCAGAAAAACCCTCTACTCCGCTTTCCTGCTTAACACCCTGACGAGCATTCCCGAGCGCACGCAGGATCACAAGAGGGCATCCGGCCCTTCACGCTTGACTTGCCGTTGACCGACTGTCGTGAACATGAGAATGTGGGGCCGGCTGCCGCCGACCCCACATTCACTGGTTTCACACTGCTGCCGGGGACTCAGGCACCCTTCGACGCCTTGAAGTTACGGAAGAGCAAGTAGGTGTCGATGATGTCCGACGACGCGCTTTCGACCGACCGATAGATGCCCCACTTGGGTCGGACATAGTCGTCCTGATCCGGGATCTTCACATTGGACATACTGCCCTGGACCGCCACCGGAGCGCTGGAGCCGGTGCCATTGCGGGCCACGAATCCCGCCTTGCCGCTCGACCCGATGGTGAAGGTCCATTCGATGGTGATCCACTTGTTGCGCAGCGGCGACAGATTGGTCGAGGCGATATCCGGCGACCCGGAGTTGGCGTAGGCGCGGGCCCGCAGGGTTTCCGTGCTGCCGCTGCGGCCCAGATCCAGGACGACGTACGGGCCCCCGTTGTCCACCGGCGTCTTGGTCTGGAAGATATGCGTGAACTTGCTGGTGCCGTGCAGCGAGGTCGGCATGAACATCTCGTAGCTGATGCTCCAGGTCTCGCCGTCACGCATCTTCAGCTTGGTGCCGCCCTGCACCATGCCCTTGGACTCGGTGCGCTGACGGTCCCCGTCGCCGGTGGTGTCCCGGTCGTCCTTCCAGATGTTGAAGCGGTAGTGGTCACCGTCCTCGATGACGACATAGTCCCGGTCGGGGTGGGCGTTCCCGCGGTCGGCCTCGATGCCCTCGAATGCCTTGAGCCCATCGCCGGCCGGGTCCGGGTGCCAGAGCAACTGCGGCGCGCGGGGCGTCGCCAGCGCTCCGGGCACCGCCGAGGCCGTCTGGCCGATGGCGAGCGAAGAGCCGACGGCGGCCGCGGTCATGGAGCCGAGTACCGCCCGACGGCTGAAATGGCGTGGAGCGTGTTCGGTCATGTTCGTTGGTTTCCTTCTGAGGATGTCAACCGATGACACACGCGGTGCGGACGGACCGCGATGAAGGGGCCAGGGCGGTCCTACGTGAAGGTGCGTGGCATGCGGCGGGGTGCGGCTCGCTCCCGCCCCCGGGGCACGCCGGAACGCCTCCCACCATGGACTGGACCAATAGGCCCGTCAAGGCTCCGAACGCTCTTTCATCCGACCTTTACTGAGGGTCCCTTGTGCTCTTCGGCCGAGCAAAACCACTGAGCTGGGGTCCGGCCCTCAACTTGCTCTGTTATTACGGAATACCGTAATCTCCGTCCTATGGCTGATGAGTCCCTGGAGCGACGGCTCGCCGCACTCGAAGAGCGGGTGTCGCGGCTGGAAGCCGAGCCGCAGACGCAGCGGGACGAAATGTTCTGGGCCCTCGAAGGGCTGCGCCGCCGCCTCACCGGGCCCGGCCAGGTGCTGTTCACCGGCGCGCTGAACCTGCCGACGGGCGAGCGATACGAATGGCAGCAAGGCGCGGAGACGGACCGGCTGTTGGAGGCGGACTGGCCGGAGGGGGCCGCGCCGCTGGCCGCGCTGGGCCATCCCGTCCGGCTGACCCTGCTGCGCGCCGTGCTGTGCGGCACCCGGTCCGCGGCGGAGCTCCAGGAGGCCGCGGGCCTGCACACCACCGGCCAGCTGTACCACCACCTCAAACAACTCACCGCCACCGGCTGGCTTCAGGCCGAGGGGCGCGGCCACTACCAGGTCCCCGCGGGCAAGGTGGTGCCGCTGCTCGTCGTGCTGTCCGCGGTGGTACCGACAAGCAACCGAACGACAGGGGAGTAGCCCGTGCAGCGGAGGAAGTTTCTCACCGTGGCGACGACGGCGGCGGGGGCGTCACTACTGCCCGGCAACGCCGCGGCGGCCGACGACCTGCCCGCCCTGGTGCGCCGGTATGTGAGCCGTGCGCTGGACGCCGGCAGCCCGAGCGTGGTCTGCGGGGTCATCCACGGCACCCGCACCTATGTCGCGGGCGGGGGAGAGGGCCCCGGCGCCTCGGCGCCGGACGGCAGGACCGTCTTCCAACTCGGCTCGATCACCAAGACGCTCACCGCCACGGCTCTGGCCCGCGCCGTATGCGCGGGCACCACCCGCCTGGACGCGCCGCCGGCCCTGCCCGCCGGGTTCCCCGTACCGCACCGGGGGCCGCGGCGGATCACCCTGGCCGATCTGGCCACCCACAGCTCCGGCCTGCCCTCGCTGCCGCCGAATCTGCTCGCCGGCGCCGACCCTGACGACCCGTACGCCCACTACACGCTGGACGACCTGGCGAGCGGCCTCGGTGAGACCACACTCGCCACCGAGCCGGGCAGCACCTACGCGTACTCGAACCTCGGATTCGGCCTCCTGGGTCAGGCACTGGCCTTCGACGCCGTGGATTCGATGCTGCGACGCCGGGTGACCGACCCGCTCCGGCTGACGGACACCACCACGACGCTGCGGCCGGACATGGCACCCCGCAAGGTCGTCGGACATATGGCCGGACAGCCCGTCCCCGACTGGCACGACCATGTCCTCAGCGCGGCCGGCACCTCGATGTACAGCACCGCCGACGACATGGTGCGCTTCCTCGGCGCCCAGCTGCGCCCGGAGCGCTCCCCGCTGCGAGCCGCCATCGAGCTGACCCAGCGGCCCCACTTCACGGCCGATGACAATCTGCGGCTGGGCCTCGGCTGGCACCTCAGCCGGCTGTCCAGCGGCCGGACCCTGACCTGGCACAACGGCGGCACCGGCGGATTCAGCACCTGTGCGGCGTTCAACCGGGAGAGCGTCTGTGCGGCCGTGATGATGGTGAACACCTACAGCGAGCAGACCGCGACCGACCCCCGGCCGGTCGACGCCCTGACCTTCGCCCTGCTCGGAGAGCTCGACGCGGTGTGACGTTCAACGTCCGTCAGTCGTCGTCCGGGTTGATGCGCTCGGTCCAGACCATGGTTTCCCCGATCCCCGCACCGGGCCCGGTGCCATGGTTGGCCTTGTCCTGCCAGCTCTGGTAGCCGGGCAGGGCCGACTCCATGTCGGTGTCGTTCTTCAGCGTGTACTGCACGATGAGTTTGCCGTCGGGGTCGGTGCCCTTGACGACGTAGTTGACGGCGTAGGAACCGAGCAGGGACTGCGCCTCGTTGGTGTCGCCGCCCCACAGATTGTCGAGGCCGGACAGGCCGGCCATATCCTTCGCGTACGTGCCCACCTGCTCGGGGAGCGACATGCCCGAGATCTTGTACCTGGCCGTGCCCTCCCCTTGGCCGGCCTTCCACCCGTCCAGGGTCTGCTTGCGGATATCGTCCATGCTCTCGCTCTTGCGGAGCTGTTGGACGAACGGGTCGTGCTGGGAGAACGAGTAGTGGTCGTCGCCCGTCCCGGCCGCCCAGTTGGTCAGCAGAGTGCGCGGCGTCAGATGGTTGGTCGACGGGAAGGGATCGAGGCCGCCCATGTCCCGGCCGAGCGCGTCGTAGCGGTCCGTACCGATGCCGCTGGTGTGGTTGACGTCCGTGCGGACCTGCCCGGTGTTGAACCACAGCTCCAGGCCGACGTTCTCCATCAGCGTGATCGACAGGTTCTGGTCGGCCTCGAACGCCACCCGCAGGATCTCGTTGAGCCTGGTCTGGGCGGCGTTCACCTTCTTCACGTCGTCCGCGTCGTAATTCTCCGGGGTGCAGTCCGCGGACAGGACCACCTGGGCCTTCTCGGGGTTGACGTACATCCCCTGCTCGCCGAACTCCCGCACCGCCTCGTTCAGCCGCTTCTGGGCGGCCCTCAGCTCCCCGGCCCCGTCCTCGACGGCCCTGCGCACCCCGTCGGCCACTTTGGCCGCGGCGGTCACCTGGCGCTGGATGTCGTCGATCTGCGTCCAGGCGTACGGGGCGGCCATGCCCTCCCAGTACCCCTTGTCCTTGAGGGGCCTCAGCACCTCGTCACGGATCTTGTCGTCCAGGTCCTTGATCTTGTCGTGGACGCCCTTCCACTTCGTGGCCAGCGTGTCGAGCCCACCGAAGTCGGCCGATCGGAACTCCTGGTAGAAGGTGGCCATCAGTACCTCGAGATCGAGGAGAACGACGGGTCGCCGGCCGGATACAAGAGACCTGGTCGACTGCCGTCGTACAGCGGGGGCTGGTCCTTCTGGCCGAATGAGTACCCCGTGTCCAGGTCCTGCTTCACATGGATATCGGCCGCCGCCCGCAGGCTTTCGGAGATATGGGCGAGCCAGGCGGTCACCGTGCCCGCCTGCTCCTCCCAGTGCTTGTGCGACCGCCTCAGCGCGCTCTCGACCTGGAGGCCGTGCACACCCTTGACCGCCGTGGAGGTCGGCTCCTCCAGCGACGCCGCCTGCCTGTGGAGGGTGTCGTAGACCTCGTCCGCCTTGCCCGCCGCTCCGCGCAGCACACCGGGGGCGATGGCGAGGTTCTGCGGCACCGGGCCCTGGACGCCCGGGGCGAGGGGGCGCCTGGGCGCGGGCGCGTTGGGGTCGTAGATGTTGGGCTTCCCCAGCTGGGCCGACAGCGGCGGCGGGGCGATGATCCCGCCCTCCGAGCCCGGCGGCAGCGGGAGTTGGTCGTCCTTGGGCTCCGGCAGATCGTTGTCGCTCATGACACCCCCGTTGTGTGCACGACAGCGTACGTAGATTAGCGCCGTGAGCGCTTCGTCACCGGTAAACATGCATTCGAATGCCACTCCGCCATCCCCGCGCGCCGGCTGCTGTGCCGCGTGGAGACCGACGAAGGGATCGTCGGCTGGGGCGAGCCGGTCGTCGAGGGGCGCGCCGCCACGGTGCGCACCGCGGTCCGTGAGCTGTCCGAACTCCTCATCGGCAAGGAACCGTGTGGGACATCGCGGGCAAGGCCCCGGGCGTGCCCGCGGCGGTGAAGATGAACGCCTCGGGGCGGATGACCCGGCTGGCCACCACCGTCCGTGACATCGACGCCGTCGTGGGCCGGGCCGCCGCCGGACGGCTCGTTCGCCGAGTGGTGAGCGTGGGCGGCGGACCGGGCCGGTCGCGGCGCGCGGTTCAGCCGAGCAGCAGGGCGTTGCACTCCCGCTGCAGCGTGACGTCCCGCCACATCGGATGGTGCGGCGCCGCGTTGGAGCATACGACCGTCCCCCAAGCGCCGACCCGCGCGGACTCTGCCACCGCGCGGCGGCAGAACGCGGCCCCGACCGGGCCCTCCTCGAAGGTGCCGTGCAGCGGGGTGTAGCCGATCCAGCCCTCGCCGAAGACCAGGGGGACCCCGGCCCCGGCCGCCCAGTCGGCGGCGGCCTCGATCCAGGTGACCAGCCGCTGCTCCATCGCGAGCCGGTACATGGCGTAGCGCTCGTACAGCCAGGCGTCCCACTTGGCCGGATCGCACCAGTCGTGTGCGTAGATCTCGCGGCCGACGAGGGTGGCCTCGAGCCGCCACAGCTCGTCGGCCGGCGGCGCCCAGTCGGCGAAGTCCGGGGCGTCGGGGCGGAGCAGGTGCTGCCGGGCGAAGTCCTGCGGGAAGGGGCGGGAGCGGTCGCGCAGGGCGAAGGCGTCGATGAGGTCGTCGAGCACGCCGTACACATACGGATGGAAGACGGCCACGTCGATGTCGCGCGGGACGCCGCGCAGCGAACCGACCGGGACCTTGGCGTAGTTGACGGTGACCGGCCGGCCGGGGTGGCGCTCGCGGAACCGGGCGAGGCCGCGCTCCAGGCGCGGCCGCAGGGCGACCACGGTGTCCGGGCCGGTCAGCCCCTGGGTGAGCCGTCCGCCCTGGACCTCGTTGTGCAGTTCGGTGAAGGCGATCCGGTCGTCAAGACCGTCCGCGGCGAGAAAGTCGATCAGGTCGGCCAGCGCGTCGGCGAGGGCTTCGGCGCGCCGCTCGGGATCGACGGCCATCAGCGCGTCGTACCAGGAGCGGTCGCCGCCGAACGACGGGCTCTGCTGGTATTCCCAACTGGAGAGGATGATGAAGCAGTCGTGTTGGCGGGCCGCCTCGAACAGCGCGCGCAAGTGGGCGCGGCCGTCGATCTCGGTGCTGCCGCCCACGTCGTACCAGCGGGTGCGCTGCCCGTATCCGCCGCCCAGGGGGCCCAGCCGGAGTTTGCCGGTGTCGAGTCCGGAGCCGAAGAGCAGATAGGGCATGGCACAGATGCGCACGGTGTTGTATCCGCGCGCCACGGTCTCCGCGAAGGCCCGGTCGAGGTCGGCGAAGGGCTCCCCGGGGCCGGTACGGGTGTACCAGCTGAAGTCCCACAGGGAGATGGTCAGTTTCTCCGGCAGATGGTCGGGCGGCGCGACGGGCACGGGGAACCGGCCTTTCGGTAGGAGTCTGGCCCATGGTCGGCGGGCACCGGAGGGGTGTCAAGATGTATTCATAATTAATGCTCGCGGTGCGGTGAGGGCTTCGTCCGCCGTCGCCCCGACTCGACCTGTTGCTGGGCGGCCGGGTGGGTCAGCTCACCGTGTTCGGTCCGGCTGGCCGATCGCCTCCCAGGGGGCCAGGTGCCACGGGCTCTCGGTGTTCGCGGGGTCCAGCAGCCGCCGGAGGTGTTCGTCGGAGACGCTTTGCGGCGCCGGGAAGCTCTCGCTCTCGGTGCCGCGCAGCATGTCCATCCAGACCAGACGGCCCATCAGATAGCCCTGGGCGTACTGCGCCCAGGACCCGTACGCCCCCCTGGCCTGCGGAACGATCTGGTGCAGCAGTCGCCAGGCGTCCGCCTCCTCCAGATGGCCGGCCGCGAAGCCGTTGCGGACCACGTCCACGTACAGCGCGATGTCCCATGCCAGCGGGGAGACGTCGAAGCGCTGCTCGGCCTGGGCCCGGTAGCCGACCCGGGCGAGGTCGTCGAGTCGGTCGAGCAGCGCGGGCCGCGTGGAGAGCTCCCACTCCTCGGTCAGCCACTTACGGGCGCGCCCGTCGTTGACGCGCTTGTACGGGTAGAGCGTGAGCCGGGAGGCTCTGGCCGCCCGGCTCACGGGTGCGCACAGCGACACCATCCACAGCTGATGCAGTGTCAGTGCGACGGGGTACTTTCGCTCGACGGAGACTCCTCGCAGCATGATTCGGAACACTACGCCGCCCGTTGGACGGCCGACCCATTGGGTGTCGCCCGACGGGCTCAGCCCTTCGTCGCCGCCACCGGTGCGGGTCTGGGCCCGCCGGCCCGCAGTTCGGCCAGGTCGACGGCGTCGGCCATCGCCTGGAGCCCCGCGTCGTTGAAGTGCAGATGGTCGCCCGTGTCGTAGGCGGGGAGGATGCGGTGCGGATCCGCGGGGTCGCGGACCACGGTGTCGAAGTCCACCACCGCGTCGAAGGTGCCACTGTTCCTGATGAAGTCGTTCACGGCCTGCCGTACGCTCTCGCGGGCCTCGGTGTAGCCGCCGTTGCCGCCGTACGGGGTGATCGTGCCACCGATGACACGGATGCCGCGCGCGTGGGCCTGCTCGGCGATGCGGCGGTAGGCGTCCGCGAAGGCCGCGGGGTCGGTCTGGTTGGGGTTGCCCTTGATGTCGTTGATGCCCTCCATCGCGATCAGGGCGCGCACGTCGCCGCGGGAGAACACGTCCGCGTCGAGTCGGGACATGGCGCTGGGTCCGGTGCCGTCCAGCAGCACGCGGTTGCCCGAGATACCGGCGTTGAGCACGCCCAGCTGTCGGCCCGGGGGCAGTTCGCGCAGCCGCGCGGCCAGCCTGTCGGGCCAGCGGCGGTTGGCGCTCGCCGTCGACCCCGATCCGTCGGTGATGGAGTCGCCGAGCGTGACCACGCTGCCCGGGATGCGCGGGCTGAACACGTCCACACCGGTCACGTAGTACCAGGAGCTCGTGGTGGCGGTGAACGCGGCGCCGTCCTCGTCGCCGGTGTGGTCGCCGTCGGGGGTGAGGAACGAGGTCTGCAGGGCGGAGCGGTGATAGGTCGCGGGCCCGGAGTCGTTCGGGGTGAACAGGGTGATCAGCAGGTTGGTGTCCGCGCGGACGCGCAGCGGCACCGGGTCACTGACGACGTCCTCGCCGACGGGCACGGTGACCGAGGTCCGGCCGTGGAAGGTGGCCGGGCGGGCCGTCCCGGCGATGGCGTTGGGGCTCTTGGGCGCCCCGGCCTCCTGGAGCGCCACGGTGGCCGCGCCGAGTTCGAGCGGCGCCGTGCCGAGCCGGTTGGACACCCGGATCCGGGCCGCCTGGCCCCCGACGCTGGTGTGCACCACATTGCGGATCGAGTTGCCGGGCAGACCGGGCACGGTGCCCGACGCGGCGGCCTCCCAGGTGCCGACCCAGCCTCGGCCGGAGTGTCCGGAGGCCGGTCCGGCGTCCGGTCCGGTGTCCGCCCACGCGGGCGCCGCCGCGGTCAGCGGCACCAAGGCGAGGGTCAGTGCGACGGCGAGAGCCGAGAGAACGTGCCGGATCGAGACCATATGGTGCTGCCCTTCCAGGTGAGAGCCAGCCGGATGAGGTCACATGCGGAACACGACGTAGGCAATCATCACCGAAACATCGGATGCGTCAAGGTGTCCGGCAGAATATCCGGGGGCAGCTGGGGAGTTCTGGGCTTATACACCCGATGTATCGCTGGTCTGCTGGGGACCGCTACAGCGGCGCAACCAGGGCTGACACCTGCACGGACGTACGGGTGCCGCGCCCGCACGGCGCGGCACCCGTATGGCGATGGCCGCTGGGCCCACCGTCAGAAGTAGGTGGGCTGACGAGGGGTGTAGTGCTTTTCGAGCGCCGTGACCTCGTCGTTCGTGAGCTGGACGTCGAGTGCCGCCACGGCGTCGGCCAGGTGGTGCGGTTTCGTGGCGCCGATGATCGGGGCGCTGACGACGGGGTTGTTCAGCACCCAGGCCATGGCCACCGTGGCCATCGACACGCCGCGCTCCTCGGCGATCCGCTGGACTTCGTTCACGGTCGCCTTGTCGCTGTCGAGGAAGAGCGGCCGCCCCTGCTGGTCGGTGGTCGGGTTGCTGTGGGCGCGGTTCGTGCTCTTCTCGCCCCACGGGCGGGCCACCAGCCCCGCGGCCAGCGGGCTCCACGGCAGGCTGCCGACGCCCTGGTCGGCGAGCAGGCCGAACATCTCGCGCTCCTCCTCGCGCTGCACCAGGTTGTACTGGTCCTGCATGGACACGAACCGGGTCCACCCGTTGGTCTCCGCCACGTGCTGCATCGTGGCGAACTGCCACGCCCACATCGACGAGGCGCCGATATAGCGGACCTTGCCCGCCTTCACCACGTCGTGCAGCGCCTCCATCGTCTCCGCCACCGGCGTCTCGGGGTCGAAGCGGTGGATCTGGTAGAGGTCGATGTAGTCGGTGCCCAGGCGGCTCAGGGAGGCGTCGACCTGCTCCATGATCGCCTTGCGGGAGAGCCCCGAACCGCCGGGGCCCTGGTGCAGCGGGAAGAACACCTTGGTGGCCAGGACGATGTCGTCGCGGCGCGTGTACTTCTTCAGGGCGCGCCCGACGACGTCCTCCGAGCTGCCCATCCCGTAGATGTTGGCCGTGTCCCAGAAGGTGATGCCGAGGTCGAGCGCCTGCCGGAAGATCGGCTCGGCTCCCTCGTCGTCGAGTGTCCACGCCCGCTGCTGCTCGGAGGGCGCGCCGAAGCTCATACAGCCCAGTGCGATGCGGCTGACCTTCAGGCCCGATGTTCCCAGGCGGGTGTACTGCATTTCGCTGTCTCCTTGCTCGCCGCTGTCACCTCCAGCCTGCGGGCCGGAGGCGCCGAGTGGGAGGCCGCGCCGTTCGGGGGTGTGATACGGCCCCCCACACCCCTGGGGACGCCCGACCGGCCCGGCCCACCGCGTTTCGAGGACGAGGGTCACGACGACGAGAGCCAGGAGGATGAGAGCCACCAGTACCGCGGTACCGGTCGCGGGCCGGATTGGGTCCCGCGGTGCCGGGGGTGAGCGGAAAACCGCTCCTAGGTTGAGGCCGGGGTCGATCAGGCCTTCGCTCTCGTACTGCCTCTTCTCCTGGTGGGAGTAATCCGTGGCCACCTTCCTCTACCGGCTGGGCCGGCTCGCCTTCAGACGACGGCGGCTCTTCCTGATGCTGTGGATCGCCGTTCTGGCCACCGTCGGCATCGGCGCCGCCTCGGTGTCCGGCACCACGACGGACGACTTCACGCTGCCCGGCACCCAGTCCCAGAAGGCGATCGACCTGCTGGAGAAGGAGTTTCCGCAGGCGTCCGCCGACGGAGCCGCGGCCCGGGTCGTCTTCGAGGCACCCGACGGGCGGAAGCTGACCTCCGGCGCGTACAAGACCGAGATCGAGTCCCTGGTGGCCGACCTCAAGAAGGCGCCGCAGGTGGCGAGCGTATCCGACCCCTTCACCGGCGGTCTGGTCAGCAAGTCGGGCACCATCGCCTACGCCCAGGTCACCTACGAGGTGCCCAAGGCCGATCTCGGCGACGCCGCGTCCGACACTCTGCACCACGTAGCCGACCGGGGCGAGAAGGCCGGGTTGAAGGTCAGCCTGGGCGGCAACGCGGTCCAGGACGAGGCCGGCAGCAAGGCGGCCGAGCTGCTCGGTCTCGCGGTTGCCGCACTCGCCCTGGTGATCACCTTCGGCTCGCTGACCGCGGCCGGGCTGCCGCTGCTGACCGCCCTCTTCGGCGTCGGGGCGGCGATCTGCGCCATCACCATCGCCACCGAGTTCATCGACATGGCCTCCGCCGCCTCGACGCTGGCGCTGATGCTGGGCCTGGCGGTGGCCATCGACTACGCCCTGTTCATCGTCTCCCGCTACCGCGGCGAGATCCGGGACGGCCACGAACCGGAGGAAGCCGCCGGACGCGCCCTGGGCACCGCCGGATCGGCGGTGGTGTTCGCGGGGCTGACCGTGGTCATCGCGCTGGCGGGGCTGAGCGTCATCGGCATCGGGATGCTGACCACCATGGGCCTGGCCGCCGCCTTCGCGGTCGTCGTCGCGGTGGTGATCGCGCTGACGCTGCTGCCCGCGGTGCTGGGCTTCGCAGGTACGAAGATCATGAACGGCCGGCTCAAGACGCGCCGGATGCGGGCCCAGGAGCGCGGCGAGGGCGAGACGATGGGGGTGCGCTGGGGCCGGTTCGTCACCCGCCACCCGGTCAAGATGCTCGTCGGGTCGGTGGTCTGCCTCGGGCTGCTCGCCATTCCGGCGATGTCGCTGCGCCTGACCCTGCCCGACGACAGCATGGCCTCCCCGGGCAGCACCCAGCGCATCGCCTACGACACCTTGAGCAAGGGCTTCGGACCGGGGTTCAACGGCCCGCTGACCGTGGTCGTCGACGCCCGCGACAGCGACGATCCCAAGGCGGCCGCCCGGGACGCGTACGCCATGCTGGGCAAGCTGGACGACATCGTCACTGTCCGCCCCGCCGCCTTCAACCAGTCCGGCGACGTGGCCCTGCTCGGCGCCGTCCCGAAGTCCTCCCCGACCAGCCAGGAGACCATCGACCTGGTCTCCGCCATCCGCGACCACAGCGCCGCCCTGCACCGGGACACCGGCGCCGACCTCATGGTCACCGGCACCACCGCCGTGAACATCGACGTCTCCGCCAAGCTGGGCGACGCCATGGTGCCCTACCTGGCCATCGTGGTCGGCCTCGCGCTGATCCTGCTGCTCCTGGTCTTCCGCTCGATCCTGGTGCCGCTCAAGGCCGCGCTCGGCTTCCTGCTCAGCGTGCTGGCCACCCTCGGTGTCCTGGTCGCGGTCTTCCAATGGGGCTGGCTGAAGGACGTCTTCGGCGTCGACCAGACCGCGCCGATCGTGAGTGTGCTGCCCATCCTGCTGATCGGCGTGGTGTTCGGGCTCGCCATGGACTACGAGGTCTTCCTGGTCACCCGGATGCGGGAGGAGTACGTCCACGGCGCCGACCCCACCGAGGCCGTCGTCGCGGGCTTCCGCCACGGCGCCCGTGTGGTCACCGCCGCCGCCATCATCATGATCTCCGTCTTCGCCGGGTTCCTGCTGGACGACGTCGCGCTGGTCAAGTCGATCGGCCTGGGCCTGGCCTCCGCCGTCCTCTTCGACGCCTTCGTCGTCCGGATGACCATCGTTCCGGCGGTGATGGCCCTGGTCGGCCGCCGCGCCTGGGCGCTGCCGGGGTGGCTCGACCGGATCATGCCCAACGTGGACGTCGAAGGCGAGAAGCTGCGCCACGTGCTCGAGGCCCGGCGCGAGGAGGCCACGGACTCCGGTAGCTCCGCCGGTTCCCCCCGCGATGAACAGGAAGCGGCGTCGTCCACGCCGATACGACAGGGCTGACACCGACAACGACGAGGCCGGCGGGGTCGGCGCGGCCGGGCCGACAGGAAACCGACGGCCGCCCGGCCGTACGATCCCCACCTGAGCGGCGGATCCCGGCCGGCCGTGTTCCGAGCCCCGCCCGCCGGTCCCATGTCCCCGGGACGGGCGGGCGGCCCCGCCCGCACCGTGAAGGGCGTACACCGTGACCGCACCGAACGCACCCGCGCCGGCGGCCCGCGCCATGGGGCGCTCGCCCAAGCTCCCCGAGAGCCTGACCAGCGACCCCGAGCAGCGTGTGATCGTCTCGATCATGTCCCGGCTGGGGACCTGGCGGATGGCCGACCGGGCCCACCCCCGGGTCCGGCGCTGGGGAGTGCCCGTCTTCTGCGCCGCGCTCGGCCTCCCCTCCCTGCTGAACCCCGCCAACAGCGCCGGCCTCTCGGCGGAGCTGGCGCTGACCCTCGCCTTCACCGCGCCGCTGCTGTGGCGGGAGCGCCGCCCGGTGCTGGTGTTCGCCCTCACCACCGCCGTGTCCCTGGTGGCCCTTCCCCTGGGAGCCCTGAACGGCGCCGACGCCGCGCGGGTCGTGGCCCTGTTCAACGTGGGCCGCTACGGCACCCCCCGCCAGCTGGCCATCGCCATCGGTGTCACCATCGCCCAGCTCGTCGCCTGGGCCACCGTCTTCTCGACCGGTGGCCAGCTGGAGCACGCCACGCGCCCGGAGGCGGTGACCTTTCTGGCGATGGCCGCCGTGACGGCATGCGCCGGGCTCGGCCTGGCCGGCCGGCTGGCGAACGCCTATATCGCGGCTCTGGAGAAGGAACGCGACCAGCAGGCCCGGCTGGCGGCCGCCCAGGAACGCGCCCGTGTCTCCCGCGAGATGCACGACATCCTCGGCCATACCCTCGCCGTCATCGTCGGCCTCGCCGACGGCGCGGCCGCCCTCGCCGACACCAGAGCCCAGAGCGGCGCCGACACGCTGCGCATCATCGCCGACAGCGGCCGCGGCGCCCTGGGCGAACTGCGCCGACTGCTGGCCGTCGTCGGCGACGACCGCGACACACAGGACGACCGCGACACCAAGGACGCGCGGGACCCGCGGAACGACGCCCCGCTCGCCCCGCAACCGGGCCTGGCCGACCTCGACGCCCTGCTGGAACGGGTCCGGGCCGCCGGCCCCACCGCCACCCTGCACACCGAGGGTGATCTGAGCGGCCTCACCCAGGGCCTTCAGCTCGCCGTCTACCGCATCGTCCAGGAAGCCCTCACCAACACCCTCAAGCACGCCGCCCCCGACACCACGGTCGCCGTCTCCGTCACGGCCGACTCCGACCAGATCCGTGTCACCGTCCAGGACACCGGCCCGCCACGCGCGCCGAAGGCGGGCCGCGGGAGCGGCGGCGGCCAGGGCCTGGTCGGTATGCGCGAACGGGCCGCCCTCTACCAGGGCGAGGTCACCGCGGGCCCCAACTCCCATGGCGGCTGGACCGCCGGCGCCCGCCTCCTCGCCCATCCGCCCTCCGCATAGCCTCTGCCCCGCTCCGGCGGGGTGCCACCCCCACATCCGGCACACACCACGGAGAAGCACCCGGCATGACCACCGTCCTGATCGTCGACGACCAAGCTCTGCAACGCCTCGGCTTCCGTATGCTGCTGGAGGCCCAGCCCGATATGACCGTCGTCGGCGAGGCCACCCAAGGCGGCGAGGCGGTCCGCAAGACCGCCGAACTGCGCCCCGACGTCGTCCTGATGGACGTACGGATGCCCGGTATGGACGGCATCGAGGCCACCCGCCACATCGTGGAGTCCGGCGGCCGCTCCCGCGTCCTGGTCCTGACCACCTTCAACCTCGACGAGTACGCGTACGAGGCCCTGCGCGCCGGAGCCAGCGGCTTCTTCCTCAAGGACGCCCGGCCCGAGGAACTGGTCGTCGGCATCCGCGCCGTGGCCGCCGGGGACTCGGTCATCTCACCCGGCCTCACCCGTAAACTCATCGACGCCTTCACCAAGAGCCGCCCCGGCCACACCCCCGAACAGGACCGTCAGCTCGCCCGCCTCACCGAGCGCGAACGCGAGGTGCTGACCGGTGTGGCCACCGGATGGACGAACACGGAGATCGCCGAACGCCTCTGCCTGGCCGAGTCCACCGTCAAGTCCCATGTCAGCCGCATCCTCACCAAGCTCGGTGCCCGGGATCGGGTGCAGGCCGTGATCTTCGCGTACGACGTGGGGCTGGTACGGCCCGCCTGAACTCCTCACGGCCGGGGTCGCGTTCTTGTGGGTGGCCTGCCTCGCTGACACACTCTCCGCAGCAAGCGCTTACTCCAGTGGACGGCACAGACAACGTCGAGTTCGAGGTGCGGAGAAACGGTGAGCGAACACAGTCGCAGGAAAGTGTTGCGGGCCGGCCTTGGCGCGGCGGCCGGATCTACGGTGCTCGGCGGCATCGGTGGTGCTGCCCAGGCCACGGCGGCGGCGCGGGTCGGCGGGCCGGTCGAGGCGGGCGCGGAAGCCACCAGCGGTGAGGCAGCGCGTGGGCGGTTGCCGTGGGTGGCGGACCTGGGGGACGGGCGCTATCAGAACCCGGTGCTCAACGCCGACTGGTCCGATCCCGACGCGATCCGGGTGGGCGCGTACTTCTATCTGGTCGCCTCCACCTTCAACCGCGCCCCCGGACTGCCGATCCTGCGCTCGGCCGACCTGGTCAACTGGAGCGTCATCGGACACGCCCTGACCGAACTGGAGCCCAAGGACCACTTCAGCCGGCCGAGACACGGCGAAGGGGTGTGGGCGCCGGCCCTGCGGCACCACGACGGCAAGTTCTGGATCTTCTATCCGGATCCGGACTTCGGGATCTTCATGGTGACGGCGACCGATCCGCGGGGGCCGTGGAGCAAACCGCATCCCGTCAAGCCGGGCAAAGGGTTCATCGATCCATGTCCGCTGTGGGACGACGACGGGCAGGCCTATCTCATCCACGCCTGGGCGAAGAGCCGCAGTGGCATCAACAACCGGCTGACGCTGCACCGTATGAGCCCGGACGGGAGGGACCTGCTCGACGAGGGCCGGATCGTGATCAACGGCGACGATCTGCCCGGCTACACCACGCTGGAGGGGCCGAAGCTCTACAAGCGGGACGGCTGGTACTGGATCTTCGCCCCGGCCGGCGGGGTCACCAACGGCTGGCAGTCGGCGTTCCGCTCCCGCGCCATTGACGGCCCCTACGAGGACCGCATCGTGCTGGCCCAGGGCGACACCCCCGTCAACGGACCGCACCAGGGGGCCTGGGTGAGTACCGCGGGCGGCGAGGACTGGTTCCTGCACTTCCAGGACCGTGGGCCCTACGGCCGGGTGGTGCATCTGCAGCCGATGCGGTGGCGCGCCGACGGGTGGCCGGTGATGGGCGCCGACGACGGCAGTGGCCGGGGCACCCCGGTGGCGGTGCACACCAAGCCGCGGGCCTGTGCCCGGACCAGGGTCACCGCACCGGCCACCGGCGACGAGTTCACCTCGGCGGAGCTGGGGAAGCAGTGGAGCTGGCAGGCCAACGCCGATCCGGCCTGGTGGTCGCTGCGCCGGTTCCCCAGCCGGCTCGCCCTGGTCTGCCGACCGAGCCCGGTCACCCATGATCTGCGGCTGCTGCCCAATGTGCTGGGCCAGCGGCTGCCCGCCGAATCTTTCGTCGCGACGACCTCGATGACGCTGTCCGCCAGGAACGCCGAGGCCCGGGCCGGACTCGTCATGCTGGGCGAGAGCTACGCCTGGGCGGGTCTGCGCCACGACGGCGACCGGATCGTGCTGGCGTATCGCACCGCGGCCAAGGACGCCGCCGAGGCGGAAGCCGCCACGCCGGTGCCGCTGGGCAGAGGGCGCGCGGCGGTGCGGCTCCGGGTGAGCGTGAGCCCCGGGGCGGTGTGCCAGTTCGCGGCCGACGTGGACGGTCACGGGTTCACTCCGCTCGGCGCGCCGTTCCAGGCGACGGCGGGCAAGTGGATCGGGGCGACGGTCGGGCTCTTCGCCACACGGCCGGAGACCTCCGGCACGGGCGGCCCGACGGAAGCGGCGGAATTCGACTGGTTCCGGGTCGGCCCGGGCTCATGAGCCGGACGACCGGACGACGACCGGACGACCGCGCCCCGATCCACTTGCCCGCCATCGCCTGGAACGGCGCGCCGAGCGGAGTGAACC
>NZ_JBSFMM010000098.1:0-41337 GCF_053599555.1 Streptomyces sp. NPDC000941 | reverse complement strand
GTTACGCCCCCACAACACGGGCGCAGCGTACGGGGCCAAGCTTTTTTGGCGTGGAGTAGGCCACCGCCCCCCGCCGCCTTCCCGGCGTGTCGCTGTCCCATACTCACCGCAAACCCAGCGCCCCGGCCTACGCCGTCGCGGAGGGCGCCCGCTCTAACTGCTCCGCGAGCCACACCGGCACCCCGCCCAGCAGCCGCACCAGGCGGATCGCCTCCGTACGCAGCCGGGCCGCCTCCGGCTCCTCCTCCACCTCGGCCAGCGCCGCGAGGGCCGGGGCGATGCCGATCAGATAGCCCAGCTCCTCCCGGATGCGCAGCGACTCGGTGAAGCCGCGCCGCGCCTCGGCCAGATCGCCCTCCTGCTCCGCCATCGCGGCCAGATGACGCCAGGTGAACGAGCGCAGCAGTTCGTCGCCGTGGTTCGCGGCCCCGGCGTGTGCGCGCTGGAAGGCGGCCTGGGCGCCGGTCGGGTTCTGCGCCAGATGCTGGGCGATCAGACCGCGGCGGAAGTCCAGCAGCGGGCGGGTCCGCGAACCGGGGCCGAGCAGCGCGGCGGCGCGCCCGAGCGCGGTCCGCGCCTCGTCGGCCCGGTCGCGCACCCCCAGCAGCGTGGCCGCGTACGCGAGATAGCCGCGTTCACACGCCGTGGCGCCCCGCTCGTCATCGGTGAGCGCCAGCGCCTCGGCCGCCCTCAGGGAGTCCTCGGCCGCGTCCCACCCTTCGGAGGTGTACATGCAGCGCTCGGTGAGTACGGCGGTGCGCTTGAGCGCGGCCGAGGCGTCGCCCGCCGCGCGTGGTTGGAGCAGGGCGGCGGCGTCGTGCCAACAGCCGCGCGAGCGTAGCCGCCACACCGCCGTGTCCAGGGGGTCGTCCACAAGACCCGGGCTGAGATCAGAATCGGAATCCGATGATCCAGGTGGTGACATGGCGGTGTCCGCCACATTGCCCTCCCAAGCGCGCCATCGAGCAGGAAGCTGTGATCCGAATCTCAGCATGAATGCGTGGGCGCGGCCAAGGGGTCGGTGTGAATGAATTCACAAACCCCCAGGGAAACTGAACATCCCTTGACCAACAGGTGGACAGCCAAACGGGCGAACGACAGGGACACAGGGACACAGGAACACAGACGGACCGGCGCCCGGCCGGTCAGCTCATCCGCAGCGCAAGGAAGAAGTCCAACTTGTCCTCGAGGCGCGCCAGATCGCGCCCCGTCAGCTGCTCGATCCGCCCCACCCGGTACCGCAGCGTGTTGACGTGCAGATGCAGCCGGGTCGCACAGCGCGTCCAGGAGCCGTCGCAGTCCAAGAACGCCTCCAGCGTGAGGATCAGCTCGGCGCGGTGGCGGCGGTCGTAGTCGTACAGCGGGTCCAGCAGCCGGGCGGTGAAGGCGCGGCGGACGTCGTCGGGCACGAAGGGGAGCAGCAGGACGTGCGAGGCGAGCTCCTGGTGGCCCGCCGCGCACACCCGGCCGGGCCGGGCGGCGGCGACCCGCCGGGCGTGCCGCGCCTCCTCCAGGGCGCCGCGCAGCCCGTCCGCGGAGTGGACGACGGCGCTGACGCCGAGCGTCAGCCGCCCGTCGCCGTCGAGCCCGCGGGAGAGCGGTTCACGGACGGCGGCCAGCAGCGCGTCGGCCTGCAGCCCCGCCTCGAAGTCGTACGCCCCGCCGCCCTCGCCCTCGGCCGCCGGGACCTCGGGCAGCGCGGGCAGCGGGACCAGCGCGACCGCCTCGTCGCCGGTGTACGCCACCGCGATCCGGTCCGAGGGCTCGGGCCCGGTGGCCGCCGGGTCGACCAGCACCTCTTCCAGCAGCGACTGGGCCACCGGACCGCCCGGCGCCCCGTCGCCCTCCCACTCCACCCGGGCCACCACCACCTGCCAGTGCGGCGCCGTGCCCAGCCCCGGCAGCAGTACGGGGGCGGCGACCCGCAGCCGCGCGGCGACCTCGGCGGGCGGCGCGCCCGACTGGACCAGCTCCAGCACTTCCTGGGCCAGCCGGCGCCGTACGGTGCGGTCGGCGTCCCTGCGGTCCCGCTCCACCGCGATCAGCTGGGTGACGCCGTGCAGCAGATCCAGCCGCTCCTCCGGCCAGTCGCCCGCGTCCGCCCCGACCACAAGCAGCCAGTCGAAGAGCACGGTCTCGCGTACGTCCCCGGTGTCCGACGGCGTACGGCCGCCGCTGCGGATGGGGAACAGGGAGTACGTGGCGCCGTCGGCGGCGGTCACCCGGTGCGGGCCACGGCGGCCGGAGCGCTGGGCGGCCAGATGCTCCCCGGCGAGCCGCGCCCGTACCGCGGCCGGCAGCTCGGGCGCGCCGCCGGAGCCGATGCCTCCCGAGCCCTCGCCCGCGGAGCCGGTGCCCCGGGAACCTACGCCCCCGGCGACGCTCGGCATCGCGATCCGGCGGCCGGTGGGGGAGAGCACCCAGGCGGGCAGGTCGAGGTCGGAGCCGAGCAGATCCAGCACGACCTCCGGACCGCCACCCGCGGGCCCCGAGCTCATCAGCCGCCGGTGCCGGTCGACGACGGCCGCCAGATCCCCGGCCCGCTCACCAGAGACCCGGCGCACCACATACTCGGTGATCGACGCGAACGACACGTCCTCCACCACCGAGAACAGCGGCAGCCGGTGCCGCGCGCAGGCCAGCACCAGATCCTCGGGTACGGAGCCGAGCTCCGCCTCGCCCGCCGCGAGCCCCGCGACCTGGGCCGCCACCAGGATCCGTACGAACCGCTCGGAGTCCTCCGGCTCCCGCCGCCACGCCAGACCGGTCAGCACCAGCTCGCCGCCGGAGAGATAGCGGCTCGGATCGCGGAGATCGGTGGTCATCACGCCGCGCACGGTGCGGTCCAGCTCGTCCTCGCCACCGAGCAGCCGCAGGCCCAGGGCGTCGGTCTCCAGCAGTGCGCGCAGCCGCATGTCGTCGCCAGCCGATCCTCGTGTGTTGCCGGTGGAAGTCCTCGCCGTTTCCGGTGAATACCGCTGAGGTTTCCACTCCCCGTCTTTCGTTCGAATCTACAAGACCACGCCGCTGGCCAGCCAACTGCTTCATGGCTTCGGTGACTGCACCAGGTGGCCCACACCTGGGTCTACTGGCGGTAAGCCATGTGCAGAGTTCCGGGGGAGGACTCCCGGAGGGAAGGGACACCCATGGAATTTCTGCGCCCTGCCAGTTGGGGGGAAGCGCTCGCCGCGAAGGCGGAGTACCCCGCTGCCGTGCCCATCGCGGGCGGGACCGACGTCATGGTCGAGATCAACTTCGACCGCCGCCGCCCCGACCACCTGCTCGACCTCACCCGGATCGCCGAGCTGTACGAGTGGCAGACCGGCGCGGAGACCGTACGGCTGGGCGCCTCCGTACCGTACACGCGGATCATCGAGCGGCTGGCGGCCGAGCTGCCGGGTCTTGCGATCGCCGCGCACACCGTCGGCTCGCCGCAGATCCGCAACCGCGGCAGCGTCGGCGGCAACCTCGGAGCTGCCTCGCCCGCCGGTGACGCACACCCCGCGCTGCTCGCCGCCGGGGCCGAGGTGGAGGTCGTCTCGGTGCGCGGCAGCCGCCGCATCCCGGTCGAGGAGTTCTACACCGGGGTGAAGCGCAACGCGCTGGCGGACGACGAGCTGATCAGGGCGATCCATATCCGCAAGGCCGCCGGGCCGCAGCAGTTCTCCAAGGTCGGCACCCGCAACGCCATGGTCATCGCCGTCTGCGCCTTCGCGATCGCGCTGCACCCGGACACCCGCACGGTGCGGACCGGTATCGGATCGGCCGCGCCCACCCCGGTACGGGCGCGGGCGGCCGAGGACTTTCTGAACGCCGCACTCGCCGAGGGCGGCTTCTGGGACGGCGGCCGGACCATCACCCCGTCGATCGCCCGCCGCTTCGCCGAACTGTGCGCCGCCGCCTGCGATCCGATCGACGATGTGCGCGGCAGCGCGGCGTACCGCCGCCACGCGGTGTCCGTCATGGCCCGCCGAACGCTGGGCTGGACCTGGCAGGCGCTGAACGAGGGAGGCGCACAATGCGCGTGACATTCACGGTCAACGGGCGGCCACAGCAGGCCGACGATGTGTGGGAGGGCGAGTCGCTGCTGTACGTACTGCGTGAGCGGCTGGGCCTCCCCGGTTCCAAGAACGCCTGTGAGCAGGGCGAATGCGGATCCTGTACGGTCCGGCTCGACGGTGTGCCGGTGTGCGCCTGTCTGGTGGCGGCCGGTCAGGCCGAGGGCCGCGAGGTCGTCACGGTCGAGGGCCTTGCGCAGTACGCCGAGGCCCGCAGCCGGGGGGTCACGGGCGAGGAGGCCCCACCCCCGCTCGCCCCCGTCCAGCAGGCGTTCATCGACGCCGGCGCCATCCAGTGCGGCTTCTGCACCCCCGGTCTGCTGGTCGCCGCCGATGAACTGCTGGAGCGCACCCCCGACCCCTCCGACGCCGACATCCGCGAGGCGCTGTCCGGCAATCTGTGCCGCTGCACCGGCTACGAGAAGATCCTCGACGCGGTCCGCCTGGCGGCCGCGCTCACCACGGAGGCGAGGTAGCCCATGGGCCCCGGCCGCACGCCCACCCCGACCACCACCCGGCCGCCCCAGGGCGCCACGGTCCCGGGCACCATCGGCGAGTCCACGCCGCGCCCCGACGGCACCCTCAAGGCGACCGGCGAGTTCGCGTACTCCTCCGATCTGTGGCACGAGGACATGCTGTGGGGGTTCACCCTCCGCAGCCCGTACGCACACGCGGAGATCCGCTCCATCGACGTCGGCGAGGCGCTGGCCATGCCTGGCGTGCACACCGTCATGACGTACGCCGACCTCCCCGCCGAGACCCACTACGGCCTGGAGGTCCGCGACCAGCCCGTGCTCGCCGCCGACCGGGTGCGCTACCACGGCGAGGCCGTCGCGATCGTCGCCGCCGACCACCCCGAGACCGCGCGCCGCGCCGCCGCCCGGATCAAGGTCGAGTACGCCGAGCTGCCGCTGGTCACCGACGAGGCCACCGCCACCGCGCCCGGCGCGCCCGTGCTCCACCCGGGCCGTACGGACCGCCACGCCGCACACGCCCCGCACCCCAACATCGTCCACCGCCAGCCCATCAGGCGCGGCGACGTCGCCGCCGCCCGGGCCCGCGCGGACGTCGTGGTGCGCCGGGACTACGAGGTCGGCATGCAGGACCAGGCGTTCCTCGGCCCGGAATCCGGACTGGCCGTGCCCGCCGAGGACGGTGGCGTCGACCTGTACATCGCCACCCAGTGGCTGCACGTCGACCGCGATCAGCTCGCCCCGGTCCTGGGGCTGCCCGCCGACAAGGTCCGGCTGACCCTGTCCGGAGTCGGCGGGGCCTTCGGCGCCCGCGAGGACCTGTCCATGCAGGCGCACGCATGCCTGCTGGCGCTGCGCACCGGCCGGCCCGTCAAGATCGTCTACAACCGGTACGAGTCGTTCTTCGGCCATGTCCACCGCCACCCGGCCAAGCTCACCTACGAGCACGGCGCGACCCGCGACGGCAGACTGCTCTACGTCCAGTGCCGCATCGTCCTCGACGGCGGCGCGTACGCCTCCTCCTCCCCGGCCGTCGTCGGCAACGCCGCCTCGCTGTCCATCGGCCCGTACGCCGTCGACAACGTCGACATCGAGGCGCTGGCGCTGTACTCCAACAACCCGCCCTGCGGCGCGATGCGCGGCTTCGGCGCGGTGCAGGCCTGCTTCGCGTACGAGGCGCAGATGGACGCGGTGGCGGCGGAGCTGGGCCTGGACCCGGTGGAGTTCCGGCAGCGCAACGCCATGGAGCAGGGCGCGCTCATGCCCACCGGCCAGCGCGTCGACTCCCCGGCCCCGGTCGCCGAGCTGCTGCGCCGCGTCAAGGCCCGGCCGATGCCGCGCGCCGGCGGCTTCTCCGACGTACGGGAGCTGCCGGGCGGGCTGTCCAACACCAGCCACGGCGAGGGCGTGGTGCGCGGCGTCGGCTACGCGGTCGGCATCAAGAACGTCGGCTTCTCCGAGGGCTTCGACGACTACTCCACCGCCCGGGTGCGGCTCGAGGTGCTGGGCGGGGAGCCGGTCGCCCTGGTGCACACGGCCATGGCCGAGGTCGGCCAGGGCGGGGTGACCGTACACACCCAGATCGCCCGCACCGAGCTCGGCGTGGCGCGGGTCGTGCTGCATCCGGCCGACACCCAGGTCGGCTCGGCGGGCTCCACCTCCGCCTCCCGCCAGACGTATATGACCGGCGGCGCGATCAAGCACACCTGCGAGGCGGTACGCGAGGAGGTGTTCCGGCGCGGCCGCGAGCGGTTCGGCGCCGACCACCCCGGCTGGGCGGACGCGGGGCTGCTGCTGGCGGGCGGCAAGGTGGTCACCGAGGCGGGCGAGGTCATCGGCGACCTCGCCGAGATCCTGGGCGGGGACGCCATCGACATCGAGGAGGAGTTCCGGCACCGCCCGACCCAGCCCTTCCACCCGGAGACCGGGCAGGGCTTCGGCCACGTCCAGTACTCCTTCTGCGCCCACCGGGCCGTCGTCGACGTCGACACCGAACTCGGCCTGGTCAAGGTCGTCGAACTCGCCGCCGCCCAGGACGTCGGCAAGGCGCTCAATCCGCTGTCCGTGGTCGGCCAGATCCAGGGAGGTACGACGCAGGGGCTCGGGCTCGCGGTCATGGAGGAGATCGTGGTCTCGGACGGCGCGCGGGTCCGCAATCCGTCCTTCACCGACTATCTGATCCCCACCATCCTCGACACGCCGAGCATCCCGGTGGAGGTGCTGGAACTGGCCGACGACCATGCCCCGTACGGGCTGCGCGGGGTCGGCGAGGCCCCCACCCTGTCCTCCACTCCGGCCGTCGTCGCCGCCATCCGGGCGGCGACGGGGCTGCGTCTTGGCCGCGTCCCCGTCCGCCCGGAACATCTGACGGATACGTGACGGTTATGGGTAAATGTGGCGTGGCTGCGGCCCGCCGCCGGACGCCCCCTGTGACGACGGACCCAGGAGCTGAGCGCCATGCTGGACATCGCCGCCGAGCTGCACCGCTGGTGCGAGGAGGGACGGGACTTCGCCGTCGCCACGGTCGTGACCGCCGTCGGCAGCGCGCCCCGGCAGCCGGGCGCGGCGCTGGCCGTGGACGCGGCGGGGACGGCGATCGGCAGCGTGTCCGGCGGATGTGTGGAGGGCGCGGTCTACGACCTGTGCCAGGACGCGCTGCGCACCGGTCAGGCCGTACGGGAGAGCTTCGGCTACTCCGACGAGGACGCCTTCGCCGTGGGCCTGACCTGCGGCGGGACCATCGACATCCTGGTCACCCCGGTGCCCGCCGACGACACCCGGCTGCGCCCGGTCCTCGCCGCCGCGCTGTCCGCCGTCAGCGGTCGGCCGGCGGCGCTCGTACGGATCGCCGACGGGCCGCCGGAGCTGCTGGGCCGCGCGCTGCTGGTGCGCCCCGACGGCTCGTACGAGGGCAGCCTCGGCCCGGCCCCGGACCGTACGGCGGGCCTGGACCGTACGGCGGCTCTGGACCGTACGGCGGTGGACGAGGCCCGCGTGCTGCTGGAGGCCGGGCGCACCGCCACCGTGGAGATCGGCGCGGACGGCGGCCGCTGCGGCGAGCCGGTCACCCTCCTCGTCGAATCCGCCGTGCCCCCGCCCCGGATGATCGTCTTCGGCGCGATCGACTTCGCGGGCGCACTGGCGCGGATCGGGAAGTTCCTCGGCTACCACGTGACGGTGTGCGACGCCCGGCCCGTCTTCGCGACCGCCCGCCGCTTCCCGGACGCGGACGAGGTGGTCGTCGAGTGGCCGCACCGCTATCTGGACGCCACCGAGGTCGACGCCCGTACGGTGCTGTGCGTGCTCACCCACGACGCCAAGTTCGACATCCCGCTGCTGGAGCGGGCGCTGCGGCTGCCCGTAGGGTACGTCGGCGCGATGGGTTCGCGCCGCACGCATGAAGACCGGCTGCGGCGGCTGCGCGAGGCCGGTCTTGGCGAGTCGGCGCTGGCGCGGCTGCGCTCCCCGATCGGCCTCGACCTCGGCGCCCGGACGCCCGAGGAGACCGCCTTGTCCATTGCGAGCGAAATCGTCGCGGCCCGGCGGGGCGGCAGCGGCGTGCCCCTGACGGGTGCCCATATCCCCATCCACCACGACCTTTCGGCGTCCGTGGGCATGGGGTGGATCGGCTCGGTCGTCTGACGGAGCGCCACCCGTGGGTGGGGGAGCGGTTCGGCCACCCGGCGGACGTACGCGTTGCGAGGTCCCGGTTTCTGATTGAGCCTCAGAAATCGACCCCGAAAACGCCGCTCGAGGAGTGCGTACGTGCGTAGAAGACGGACGATCCCCACCAAACCGATGGCCATCCTGGCCGCGATCGCGCTGCCCCTGTCCACCGCGGCCGCCGGATACGCGGTGGCGCCGGGGGAGCCCGCCCCGGCCAGGGCCCTGCACCGGCTGTACACCCCGCCGGCCGGAACGGGCCCCTTCCGCCAGATGACCCGGCTGGTCAGGCACGGCGACCGCAGCGCCGCCGCCGCGTTGCTCGAGATGGTCCGCACGCCGCACGCGGTCTGGTTCGGGGACGACACACCGGAAGAGATCGAGCAACTGGTCCGCGAGACCACCCGGCGCGCCGTGCGGCGGGGCCATGTGCCCGTCCTCGCGCTCTACAACACGCCCGGCCGTGACTGTGGCAGCTACTCGGCGGGCGGCGCGCAGGGCACCGCCGAGTACCGGAGGTGGATCGACGCCGTCGCCCGGGGCATCGGCCACCGGAGGGCAATGATCGTCCTGGAGCCCGACTCGCTCGCCCTGTTGCCCTCCGACTGCGGCCGCGGCGTGAGCGCCGGGCGCGGCGAGGACTTCGCCGACGAGCTCGAGGGCGGGCCGGACGGCGCTCAGAACGGCGAGGACGCATCCGAGGGCGATGCCTTCGACAGCCGTCTCTTCGGCGCCGGGGCCGCCGGGGCCGGGGTGCTGGGCAGCGAGCTCGCCCGCGCCGAGGCGCAGGCCGATGCGCAGGCCCAGGAGCAGATCGCGAGGCGGGGCGCCCACCGGGCCGCGGTCCCCGCCGACATCGACCCGGTCAAGGACCTGCCCGAGGAGGAGCACTCCGACACGCCGGACGAGGTGCACGCCGAGCCCGACGCGCCCGCGGACACGCCCACCGAGAGCCCCACGGACATCCCCGCCGGGAACCCCGCCGAGAAACCCATCGGCAACGCCGCCGACGAACCCGAACCCATCGGCAAACCCGCGAACGCACTCACGAACACACCCTTGGACACCCCCTTGGGCACCGCCCGGAAGGCGCCCGCCCTCACCCCCACCGAGGCAAGGGCCCGCAACGCCGCCCGCTACGCCGAGCTCAACTACGCGGTCGACAAACTGGAACCGCTGCCCGGCACCAAGGTCTACCTGGACGGCGGCCACACGGACTGGCACCCCGTCAGCAGCATCGTGAGCCGGCTGCTCCACGCCGGTGTCGACAACGCCACCGGCTTCGCCCTCAACGTCTCCCACTACCAGACCGACGAGGACAACGCCTGGTACGGCCGGCTCATCTCCGCCTGCCTGGCCTATGTGGCCGACGGCGGCAACCCGGCGGAGTGCCCCGACCAGCGGTGGCCGCGGCTGCGAGCCGAGCGGTGGCTGGAGATCAACGTGCTCAACGATCCCGAGGAGATGAAGCACTTCGTCACCGACACCAGCCGCAACGGCCGCGGCCCCTGGCTGCCCCGGGCCGGCAGCCACGCCGACCCCCAGTCCTGGTGCAACCCTCCCGGCCGCGGCCTGGGCATGCGTCCCACCACCAAGACCGGCGATCCGCTGCAGGACGCCGCGCTGTGGGTGAAGACCCCCGGCGAGTCGGACGGCCAGTGCCTGCGCGGTACGGAGGGGCCCCACGACCCGGAGCGCGGGATGGTCGACCCGGAGGCGGGCGAGTGGTTCCCCGAGCAGGCCCTCGAACTGGTCCGCAACGCCCAGCCCTCTCTGTGACGGACGGTCAGACGGCAGCTGACACCCCCGGTACGGTCACTCCGGCCGGGGGTCCCAGCGGAACCGGCGGACCGCGACGACCGCCCCCGCGGCGCCCCAGACGAGCAGCACGCCGAGGCTTCGCCACACGAATCCAGAGCCGGAGTGCTGGGCCAGAGCGCCGAGCAGGGCCTCGTTGAACGGCCGCACCGGCAGCGCGTCGGCCACCTCGGCCACCGTTCCTGAGTGGATCGGCAGATAGGTGCCGGAGATGAACACCAGCGGGAAAAGGACGAGTTGTACGACCGCGGGCGCGGCCTCGGCATTGCGGATCAGGGAGGCCACCGCGACCCCGAGGGCGCAGAAGCAGGCCGCGCCCAGCACGAGCGTCACCACGATCGCGGGCCATCGCGCGACACCGGGCAGCGGCACCCCGTACAGCCGCCCGACGCCGACGATCAGCAGCACGTCCACCACGCTCAGCATGGCGCAGTGCGCCAGCAGACCGAGAAAGTACGCCCAGGCCGGCAGCGGTGTGGCCCGCACCCGTTTGAGGATCCCGTTCTGCCGCCGCGTGGCGAGCACGATGGCCAGCTGGCTGTAGCAGGAGCCCAGGACGGAGACCGCGGCGATCGTGGACACGTAGTACCCCAGCGCCGAGAGTCCGTAGAAGTACGGGTCGGTGCCGCCGCCACCGAACATTGCGCCGAAGACCGCGATGACCACGACCGGGAAGACGAAGGTGAAGAAGGCGCTCTGCGGGTTGCGCCAGAAGGACAGCTGCTCGTAGCGGATCTGGTGCCACAGCAGGGTCAGGGCGCGGCGCGGCGGCCGGTGGCCAGTGGCGCTCATCGCCCGCTCGCCTCCCTCACGTACTCCGGTGCGCCCCGGCCGGTCAGCCGGAGGTAGACGTCCTCCAGGCTCGGCCGCTCGACGGTGATCCCGCCGAGCGCGACGCCGCGCCCAAGCGCCCAGCCCGTCAGCCGGTGCAGCGCCTCGGTCGGTTCCCCGGTCTCCACGGTGACCAGGCCGCCGTCGCCCGGCGCGGTGGCGGCGACCGGCAGATCGGCCGTCGTGCACCCCTGGGGCAGGGCGAAGCGGATCCGCGCGCGGGCCCTGTCGCGGCCGCCGAGGGACGACGGAGTCCCCTCGGCCACCACCCGGCCGTCGGCGATCACCGCCACCCGGTCGGCCAGCTCCTGGGCCTCCTCCATGGAGTGCGTGGTGAGCAGGACGGTGGTCCCGGCGTCGCGCAGGCCGCGTACGAGCCGCCAGGCGCTCCGGCGCGCGCTTGGGTCGAACCCGGTCGTCGGTTCGTCGAGGAACAGCAGGCCCGGGTCGCCGATCAGACCCAGCGCCAGGTCCAGCCGCCGCTTCTGCCCGCCCGAGAGCGCCCTGACCTTCCGCCGCTCCTGCCCGGCGAGGCCGACCAGGCCAATGACCTCGTCGACGTCGCGGGGCGACGGGTAGTACCCGGCGTCCCGGGCGACCGTCTCCCGGACGGTCAGATACGGCTCGACCGCGATGTCCTGCAGCACCAGGCCGATCCGCTCGCGCAGTCGGCGCCCGACGGCCGGGTCCGAGGGGTCGAGGCCGAGCACGCCGACCCGCCCCGCGTCCCGGGCGCGGAAGCCCTCGAGGATCTCCAGCGTGGTGGTCTTGCCGGCGCCGTTCGGCCCGAGCAGCGCGAAGATCTCCCCGTGCGCGACGGTGAAGCTCACCCCGCGCACGGCCGCCACGGCTCCGTAACTCTTCCGCAGGTCCGCCACCACCACTGCGGCGGCCTGCCCTTGTGTCGTCATGTGTCCATTGCACGGCGGTAGGGGTGGCGGGCGGCAGGGCGAGTGGTCGGCAGCGGGGCCGACGAAGGCATGGCCGTGAGGGGCGGCATACGACTTTCGTAGGGTCCGCCCCCGACGGACGTCTGCCATGGGACACCGCCCGCGTTCCGGGCGCGGGTGGTGTCCTACCGTAGGCCGCATGACTCCCGGACCGTGGCACCGTAGGCATCCGGTCGCCGTGGACGTGGCGATCGCGGTCGGCTTCGCGCTGCTCGACACCGGGACGACACTGCTGCGCGCGACCTGGTGGCCGGCCCACCCGGGCCCGCTGGCCTGGGCCATGCTGGGCGCGCAGGCCCTCGCCTGCCTCTCGCTGGCCGCCCGCCGCCACGCGCCCCTCACCGTCATGGCCGTCCTCGGCGGGTTCACCCTCGCGGTGTCCTTGCTGATCTCGCCGGTGGGCGCGCTGACTCCGGCGCACTCGGGCAATGTCTGGGCCCCCTTCGCGACGGCGCTCGCCGCGTACGGTCCCCCCTTCTATGGGCGGAAGCGGTGGTCCCGGCTGACGGCGCTCGTCGCGCTCGCCGTCTTCACGGCGATCGTGGCGCGCGTGTGGCAGCCGTCGGTCACGGTCATCACCATCGGGGTGCTGCGCACCGCCCTCGGGCCGCTGCTGACGCTGTACTTCGAGGCCCGCAGACGGCTGGTGCTGGCGCTGACCGAACGCGCCGAGCGGGCCGAGCGGGAGCGCCATCTGCTCGCCGAGCAGGCCCGTGCCGAGGAGCGGGCGAGGCTGGCGGGGGAGATGCACGACGTGGTGACCCATCGGGTGAGCCTGATGGTGCTCCAGGCCGGGGCGCTGCGGATCACGGCGCCCGACGAGGCGACCCGGCAGGCGGCGGAGGAGCTGCGGGCGGCGGGCTGCCAGGCCCTGGACGAGCTGCGGGACCTGGTCGGCATCCTGCGCACCGCCCCAGAAGGGGACCCGACGCCCTCGGTGGCCGGTTTCGCCGCGCTGGTCGCCGAGTCGACCGCGGTGGGCACCCCGGCCGAGCTGATCGAGGAGGGCGACCGGGCGCTCGCCTCGCCGGTGGTCGGGCGTACGGCGTACCGCATCGTGCGCGAGGCGCTGACCAATGTGCGCAAGCACGCCCCGGGCGCCCGGGTGACCGTACGGGTCGGGTACGGCGCGGCGCACCTGCGGCTCACGGTCCGCAACACGCCGCCGGCCGCCGGACCCCACCGCGCCCTGGCCGGCACCGGCTCGGGCCTGGGCCTCGCGAGCCTGCGGCAGCGCGTGGAGCTGGTGGGCGGCACGCTGCGCGCCGGGCCCGAGCCGGACGGCGGCTTCGGTGTCGAGGCCACGCTGCCCTCGTATGTGCCGACCGCGGAGACGGTGGGGTGAGGACGGTGGTCCGGGTGGTGGTCGTGGACGACGAGCCCATGGTGTGCGTGTTCCTGCGCACGATCCTCGGCTCGGCCGAGGACATCGAGGTCGTGGCCGAGGCACACGACGGCGCGGCCGGGGCCGAGGCGGTCGAGCGCCACCGGCCGGACGTGGTGCTCATGGACCTGCGGATGCCGGGTGTGGACGGGCTCACCGCGATCGAGCGCATCAGGGAGTTCGCCGACCCGCCGGTCATCGTGGTCCTGACGACCTTCGACGCCGACCAGTACGTACTGCGCGCGCTGCGGGCCGGCGCGACGGGCTTCCTGGTCAAGACCACGCCACCGGAGGACCTGATCGGCCTGGTGCGGGTGGCCGCCGAGGGCCACACCGTGCTCTCCCCGGCCGCCGCCCGCCGCCTGATCGCGGCCTCCTCCGACGGCCACTCGGCACGCGACCGCGCGCGGCGGCTGGTGGAGTCGCTGACCGAGCGGGAGGCCGAGGTGCTGGCCGGGCTCGGCGAGGGGCTGTCGAACGCGCAGATCGGGGCGCGGCTGTATCTCTCGGAGGCCACGATCAAGGGCTATGTGTCGCGGCTCCTGGACAAGCTGGGCTGCGTGAACCGCACCCAGGCCGGGCTGATCGCCCACGAGGCGGGGGTCGTCGGCTCTTAGGCTATGGCGAGACCACAACGCCACCGATGCCGGTGCGGCCGGCCGGTGTGCCCACCAACTCGACGCTCACACCGGAGCGGACGCGTTCGCCGAACACGGCGACGATCGCATCGGTGACTCCGGATATCAGCCGGGCCACGATCTCCTCCGCGTCCGGCCGGCTGAATGCGCCCTCCTTGATGCCGAACGTCACACTCGGCGACGGCGCCTGCGCCGGCTTGCCACCGATGCCCCAACGGCTCGGCGGCAGACCGATCAGGTGCACAACCGCGATGTCTCGTGCCCAGTCCCCGTACACGGCGACGATCGCGTCGGTCAGGGCTTCGATCAAGTCGGACTCCCGGCCGACGAGATCACTTTCGAGGACGTTGACGGTCAGATGCGGCATGGCAACCCCCAGGTGATTGCTTTGAAAGCAAATGTATTTGCAAGTAAAGCTAATGGGCGAGGTTGATGCACGTCAACATCCCGGCCCGTTCGCGCGGTCCGCCGGGGCCCGTCAGCCGGCAGGCTGCTCCCGCACCCACATCAATCGCGCGGAAATGTGCGGCGGGTGGGCGAACCTCCGCACTCCGCGCTCCGGAGACCGCACGTTCATGCGGACGCGTCCCTCGACATCGACGATCTCGGCGTGGTCGTCGAGTGCCATGCTCCATGCGGCGATCCGCCCGTCTTCCTCCTTGCCGTAGACCTGTCCGCACGGTGGCCGGTATCCCGACGGCCCGGTTCCGGGAACGGCTGCGCGGCATGGCCTGTCACCAGGGGCTGGTCGTGGTCGCCGTGGACCCCGCCTACACCTCCCGCTGGGGCGCCCAGCACATCGGACAGCGGAGAGCTACCGGCCAGACCGCATCCGCGCCCAGGCCGCGTGGGACCACGAGCCCACCCAGGACCACAGGCACGCCCCACAAGGGCGACAAGACCTGCCGGAGCCCAAGTGACCAGCCCGTGCCACTCCCAGCACCCAAGACCGTTCGGGGTGCAACCGGCACCAGACACCACCCACCTGGACCGGAATATGCCGAATTGGCCAATGCTGGCCAACAACGCTAGGAACGGTTGTGCCGGATGAGGGTGTCGACGAGGCCGGAGACGGTGTTCGGGAAGTCCATCGGCACCACCCCGAGGCCGGTCCAGCTGTTGGCCTCGGAGCTCTCCAGGAAGCTCTTGACCTGCGGGTTCAGCCGGTCAGCGTTGGAGCGGGGCGGGAGCAGGGCGGCGGTGGAGACGTAGTTGAAGAAGAGCTTGCCGGGCTGGGCGGCGGCCTTGCGGAACTGGGCCTGGATCTTCGGGTACTTGCCGAACGGCTCCGCCATGTAGTCGTCCTGGATGTCGAAGAGCCCCGCGTCGGCGTAGCGCACCCCCGGCATGTTGTCGGAGTCGGCGAGCAGGACGACCTTGCCGCGGGCCTGGCCCAGCGTCGGCAGCGTGGCGTCCAGGCGGAACAGCGACCGCCAGCCCTTCCCGTCGAGGTAGGTGTCGAAGATCCGGCGGAACTCGGCGGCGCTCTCCTCGGAGTACTCCTGCTTGACCCGCATCAGCACGGTCTCCGACGGGTGCGCGGTCAGAAAGGAGCGGCAGGCGGTGAGGACGTCGTCGAAGTTGAGGTGCTGGTAGAAGGCCCCGTGGTGGATCGGGAAGGCGCCTTCGAAGGCGCGGCAGCGGATGTCGAGGAAGCGTATGCCGCTGTTCAGCTGGTCGCCGATGGTGGTGTTCTGGCACTCCGTCCAGGGTCCGCCGTAGCGGGCGCCGGAGTCATGGGTGCCGGGCAGCGTCAGCCGCTGGACGGGGGTGGCGCCGGCGATACCGGACAGCCAGTCCTGGGGCGCCAGTGGCCTCGGTGCGGCGGTCGCCGTGGCCGTACCGCCCATGGCTGAGACAAGTCCCGCGGCGGACACCGCGGCCGCGCCCCTGAGGAACCCTCGCCGGTCCATGCGTAATCTCCCGTCGCCGTCGCTCACCCGTTCGTGTCGCACGGCATCGAACCACAAGTCCGCTTGGGAAAGCGCTAGTTGTGGTCACTCACGATCAAAATAGTGTGCCAAGCGGTCAACTCTCGCACTGCGGTGGGGCCCCGGCCTGCCGCCGTGGCCCCACCTGAGGCGTCAGGCCCGGTGAACGACCCCGCACCGGAGCAGCGCGCGGTTCACGGCCTCCGCCATGGCCTGCTCGCCCTGTGCGTTCGGGTGGGCCGGTGCCGCCGGAGTCTCAGGAGCGAGGGTCTCGATCCAGCGCTCACCGACGGGCCGGCACATGTCGTGGCCGATGGTGGGCTTGTACGTGTCGACGTACGCGGCTCCGCCGAGCTCGGCGGAGCGAGCGATCATGGAGTTGAGGGACTTCGTCTTGTCCCGCAGGTAGCCGAAGTCGCCGGCCGCGAAGGGGACGCTGGGGCTGGTGCAGCCGACTCCGCTGTCCGGGAAGAGCGACGGATAGCCGACCATGACCACCTTGGCGCGCGGGGCGCGGCGGTGAACTTCGGCGATCACCTGGGAGATCTTCGGCGCCGTGGCGGCGATGCTCTGCTCCACCTGGTCGCTGCCGCCCTGGGTGAGAGCGTCACGGCATGGGCTTCCGGACGGGTTTCCCGCGCCCAGCGTGGCGCAGCGTCCCAGTACGGCGGAGAAGCCGATGTCGTTGCCGCCGATGCTCACGGTGACCAGGTCGGTGTCGCGCTTGAGGGCGTCGTATTGGGCGGGCGCGGTGTCCGTGGCGAGGGCCAGGTCGGCTGTGGTCGCCCCGGAACATGTGACGTCCGTCAGCCGTGCGGTGTTCCGCTCGGCCACGAGATGCGGGTAGTTGGCGTTGGAGCGGGCGCACGCGGTGTCGATCTGCTCGGGGACGCCGGGCGCCGCGGCGTAGGAGTCTCCCAGGGCCACGTAGTCGAGCGATCCGGTGTGCCGCGGCGCGGCGCTCGCCGGTACAGAGGACGTCATCGCGAAGGCCAGCGCGCCGGCGGCGGCTATGGCGCCGAGGGCGGCGGTGCGTTGACGTGGGCTGTGCGTGGAATGTGGTTTCACCCGGGCAAGTATCGCGAACGCCCTCGTAATCCTCCAAGCAACTCACCGACCGCACGTGGGACTTGGGAAGAAGCGGAGACCAGGACAGAAGCTGACCGCAAGGCCCCGTAGCGTGGAGCGCATGACGAACGACGTACTCGGCCCCCGGGCGCTCAACAGGGCGCTGCTGGAGCGCCAACTGCTGCTGGACCGGTCGGGGTCCCTCACCGCCCTCGAGGTGATCGAGCGGCTCGTCGGCATGCAGTCCCAGGCGCCCGGTGCCCCGTACATCGGCCTGTGGACGCGTCTGGACGGCTTCGCCTTCGAGGAGCTGGCGCGGCTGACGCAGGAGCGGGAGGTGGTGCGGATGGTGCTGATGCGCGGCACCGTGCACCTCGTCTCCGCGGCCGACGCGCTGCGGCTGCGGCCGTTCATCCAGCCCATGCTCGACAAGCAGTTCCGTGGTACGCCCTTCGCGCCCGGGCTGACCGGTGTGGCGCGGGAGGAGCTGGTGGCGGCCGGGCGGAAGCTGCTCACGCGGGGTGCCCTGAGCCCGGCCGAGCTGCGCGCCGAGCTCGGCCCCCGGTGGCCGGACGCGGACCCGGACGCGCTGGTCAACGCGGTGCGGCTGTGGGCGCCGCTGGTGCAGGTGCCGCCGCGCGGGCTGTGGGGCAAGAGCGGCGGGCCCCGGTACGCGACCGTCGAGGACTGGCTGGGACGGCCGATGGAGGCCGAACCCTCCCTGGACGCCGTGGTGCTGCGCTATCTCGCGGCCTTCGGGCCCGCGACCGTCGCGGACATCCAGAAGTGGTGCGGGTTGACCGGGCTGCGCGAGGTGGTCGAGCGGCTGGGGCCCCGCCTGCGGAGGTACCGGGACGAGAACGGGCGCGAGCTGTACGACCCGGCCGACGCGGCGGACGCGTCGCTCCCGGACCCCGGTCTGCCCGTCCCCGCCCGTTTCGTAGCGGACTTCGACAACCTGCTGCTCTCGCATGCCGACCGCGCCCGCATCCTCGCCGATGAGTACCGGGTGCCGGTGATGGGCGTCAACGGCATCGTGCGCGGCACGATCCTGGTGGACGGCTTCGTCGCCGGGATCTGGAAGGTCGAGCGCGCCCGCGGTGCGGCGGTGCTGCGCGTGACCCCGTTCGTCCGGCTCGGCGCCGCCGACCGGGAGGCCCTGGAGGCCGAGGGTGCGCGGCTGCTGGCGGTGACCGACCCGGCGGCTGGGGAGCGGGATGTGCGGTTCGAACCGGTGGCGGGCTGACGGCGGTTCAGAGCCAGCCGCGCCGTTTGAACACCACGTACAGGCTCAGACAGACCACTGCCATCAGCAGGATCGCGAAGGGGTATCCGAAGGCCCAGTGCAGCTCCGGCATCTCGCGGAAGTTCATGCCGTAGATGGTGCCGACGAGGGTGGGGGCGAAGAGGATGGCGGCCCAGGCGGAGATCTTCTTGACCTCCTCGTTCTGCTCGAAGCCCGCCTCGGCCAGCGCCCGCATCTCCGCGTTCTGCTGCTGGGTGACCAAGGTGGCGTTGACCGCGAGGATGTCGGTGAGGGCGGAGCGGAAGCCGTCCACGCGCTCGCTGGTGTGGGTGACGTGGTCGGCGACGTCCCGCAGATAGCGCCGCAGCTCCTCGTCCGTGCCGTACTTGTCGAACCCGGCCATCAGGCCGTGCAACATCCCCACCAGCGGACGGGTCGCGCGCTGGAACTCGACCATCTCGCGGGAGAGTTCATAGATACGGCGGGAGACCTCGGGGTGGCCGCGGAAGACCTCGGTCTCGATCTCGTCGATATCGTTCTGCACGCCCGCGACCACCGGGGCATAGCCGTCCACGACCGAGTCCAGGATGGCGTACAGCACGGCCTCAGGACCGAGGGCCAGCAGCTCGGGCGCGGCCTCCATCCGGCGGCGCACCGCCGAGAGGTCGGGGGCGGCGCCGTGGCGTACGGTGATCACGAAGTCGGGGCCGACGAAGAGATGCAGCTCGCCGAAGTCGACCTCCTCGGGCGCGTCGAGGTAGCGGGCCGCGCGCAGCACCACGAACAGCGTGTCGCCGTAGCGCTCCAGCTTCGGCCGCTGATGGGCCTCCAGCGCGTCCTCGATGGCCAGCTTGTGCAGGTCGAACTCGTCCGCGAGCGACAGCAGCTCCGCCTCGGTGGGCCGTAGTAGCCCGATCCAGGCCATGCCCCCGGGCTCCTCGCGCAGCCGCCGGTACGTGGCGGCCAGCGAGCTGGGCGTGCCGACCCGGCGCCCGTTCCGGTACACCGCGGCGTCGACCACGCTGCGGTCGTCCTCCGGCGCGGCCTGGGCACCCGGGCCCCCGGGGTGCGGCTCTGCGTTCGGCGGGCTCGGCGGTGTGTCCCGCGCCGAGCCGGAGCCCGGTGCGGGGCGCAGCCAGGAGGGCTTCCGCGGTGAGCGCGGGGACCGGGGACGGCGCTCTTCGCTGTGCATCGCGGACCTCACCTCCTTGAGCCTGGGCGCGCGGGCACGGGGCGCTGACCTCAGGGTCTCAGGGAAGGATATACGTACCAAATGACCCGGATCGGGTCGGGCTGCCCCACCGGGCGCAAACGCCGCCGGGCCGCGCCGGCCCCAGGGCTTTGACGACAGGCCCTACGGCAGCAGCCCGGCGCGCCGGGCCTCCACCACCGCGTGGAGCCTCGTATGCGCCCCCAACTTCCGCATCGACGAGCGCAGGTAGCTCTTCACGGTCTCCGGCCGCAGCCCCAGCCGGTCCGCCGCCGCCGAGTTCGTCGCGCCCGACGCCACGCAGGCCAGCACATCCACCTCGCGCGGCGACAGCTCCACCCCCGGCCGCGCCGCCGTGTCCGCCGTGCCGCCCGAGGAGGCTTTGGCCAGCCGTCCGCAGGCGCTGAGGATCTGCTCCCGCAGCTGCGGGTCGGTGACCTGCTGGGCCAGCGCCCGCAGATCGCCGTGTGCCTCCCGTACCTCTTCCCACAGCGCCGGATCCGCCTCGGGCTGCTGCTGTGTGACGGTGATCAGCCGCTGTGCCTCGTCCTGCACCGCCAGCGAGTGCTCCAGTTCGCGCGCCGCCTCCATCGCCGCGTTCAGCGCCCGGTCGCCGAGGGCCAGGGGCTGGCGCAGCGCGCCGTACAGCACCCCGCGCACCCGGCCGCGGACCACCACCGGGACCGCCAGCATCGAGCGCAGGCCCTCGGCGCCGACCGCCGCGTCGTACTCATGGCTGATGACCCGGGAGACCGGGTAGTCGACCACCGAGATCGGCCGGGACATGGTGAGGACCTTGCCGCCGAGACCGTTGCCGGGGGTGACGGCGAGCCCGCGCAGGGAGTTGGTCATGGTGCCGGTGAGTTCGGAGATACGGAACTGCCGCGCACTCGAGAACAGCCCGCCGAAGGCCACGGGCAGCCCGCCGCGCCGCCGCATCCGTAGCAGGGCCGTCCGCACATCCACCGTCCGGTCCGATTCCGCCACGGCCACCTCCCCGAAATACCACCACCCCCGTCCGGGGGTGGTGAGACTCAGATCACCCGTCGCACGATGCTAGCGAGCGCCATAGCAATCAGGAGGAGATGTGACAGCAAACAGCCCGACTCAGAGTTTCCGGGCGGCACGGGATTTCCTCCTGGCCCACGGAGACGACTACGCGGCGGCGTACGAGGGTTTCAGCTGGCCGCGCCCGGCCGAGTTCAACTGGGCGCTCGACTGGTTCGACCAGATCGCCCAGGACAACGAACGTACCGCGCTGCATATCGTCGAGGAAGACGGCCTGGAGACGCGGATCAGCTTCCAGGACATGCGCCGCCGCTCCGACCGGGCGGCGAACTGGCTGCGCGCCCAGGGCGTGCGGGCCGGTGACCGCATCGTGGTGATGCTCGGCAACCAGACCGAGCTGTGGGAGACCGCGCTGGCGGCCATGAAGCTGCGGGCCGTGGTCATCCCCGCCACCCCGCTGCTCGGCCCGCTCGACCTGGTCGACCGGGTGGAGCGCGGGCGCGCGGCGCATGTGATCGTGCGGGCCGAGGACACCGCCAAGTTCGCCGAGGTGCCCGGGGACTACACCCGTATCGCGGTCGGCGGCGCGCCCGACGGCTGGCTGGCCTACGCGGACGCGGGCACGAGTACGAGTACGGGTACGGACGCGGGCACGAGTACGGGGGAGGCGGGGACGGGCACGGAGACCGGCGGGGGCGAACCCTTCGTGCCGGACGGTCCGACCCTGGCCACCGCCCCCCTCATGCTCTACTTCACCTCGGGCACCACCGCCCGCCCCAAGCTGGTCCAGCACACCCACATCTCGTACCCCATCGGCCATCTGTCGACGATGTACTGGATCGGGCTCCGGCCCGGCGACGTCCACCTCAACATCTCCTCCCCGGGCTGGGCCAAGCACGCCTGGTCCAATCTCTTCGCCCCGTGGAACGCCGAGGCGACCGTGTTCGTGCACAACTACACGCGCTTCGACCCCACCCGCCTCATGGCCGAGATGGACCGCTGCGAGGTGACCACCTTCTGTGCCCCGCCGACCGTATGGCGGATGCTCATCCAGGCCGATCTGACCCAGCTGCGCACCCCGCCCCGCGAGGTCGCCGCGGCCGGGGAACCGCTCAACCCCGAGGTCATCGAGCATGTCCGGCGCGCCTGGGGGGTGACCATCAGGGACGGCTTCGGCCAGACCGAGACCTCCGTGCAGGTGGCCAACACCCCGGGCCAGCCGCTCAAGGTCGGCTCGATGGGCCGCCCCAGCCCCGGCTTCGCGGTCACCCTGCTCGACCCGGTCACCGGGGAGCCGGGGGACGAGGGGGAGATCTGTCTCGATCTGTCGGGTCCCTCCGGCCGGCCCGTCGGCCTGATGACCGGTTACGAGGGTGACGAGGAGCGGACCGCCGAGGCGACGGCGGGCGGCTACTACCGCACCGGGGACATCGGATCGCGCGACGCCGATGGCTACATCACCTATATCGGCCGAGCGGACGACGTCTTCAAGGCATCCGACTACAAGATCTCGCCATTCGAGCTGGAGAGCGCCCTTCTGGAGCACGAGGCGGTCGCCGAGGCCGCCGTGGTGCCGGCGCCCGATCCGCTGCGGCTGGCGGTGCCGAAGGCTTACGTCGTGCTGGCCGAGGGGTGGGAGCCGGGGCCAGAGACCGCGAAGGTCCTGTTTGCTCACTCCAGGGCGGTTCTTGCGCCGTACAAGCGTGTCCGTCGACTGGAATTCGCAGAACTTCCCAAGACCGTGTCCGGCAAAATCCGCCGTATAGAGCTACGCGAGCGCACGCTGCGCGGCGATGGTGTCGAGTTTCATGAGGAGACCACCTCATGACCGACCCGCACTCACCACGCGATCACGAGGAGTACTCATGACCGACCGCCCGGCCGACCCATCAGGCCCACCGGACTCATCAGGCCCACCGGACCCATCGGACTCATCCGCGACCACCGCCGCGCTGTCGTACGCCAGCGGGGCGGGCGAGGTCCCGCTGCTCGGCGACACCATCGGCGCCAACCTGGCCGGTGCCATAGAGCGTTTCGCCGACCGGGAAGCGCTCGTCGACATCCCCACCGGCCGCCGCTGGACCTACGCCGAGTTCGGCCGGTCCGTCGAGGAGGTCGCGCTCGGGCTGATGGCCAAGGGCGTCGGCAAGGGCGACCGGGTCGGGATCTGGGCCGTCAACTGCGCCGAGTGGGTGCTGGTGCAGTACGCCACCGCCCGCATCGGCGCGATCATGGTCAATATCAACCCCGCCTCCCGCGTCCATGAGCTGACGTTCGTGCTGCGGCAGGCCGGTGTCTCCGTACTGATCTCCTCGACCGAGCACAAGACCAGCAACTACCGCCGCATGGTCGAACAGGTGCGCTCCGAGTGTTCCGCCCTGCGCGATGTCATCTACATCGGCGACCGCACCTGGGACGGTCTCGTACGGGCCGGCGCCGATGTGTCACGGGAGCGGCTGATCGAGCGCGAGGCCCGGCTGACCTGCGACGACCCGGTCAATATCCAGTACACCTCCGGTACGACCGGCTTCCCCAAGGGCGCCACGCTCTCGCACCACAACATCCTCAACAACGGCTACTCCGTCGGGGAGACGCTCAGCTACACCGAGCAGGACCGCGTCTGTCTGCCGGTCCCCTTCTCCCACTGCTTCGGCATGGTGACGGGCAACCTGGGCGCCACCAGCCACGGCGCCTGCATCGTCATCCCCGCCCCCACCTTCGACCCGGCCGCCACGCTCCGGGCCGTCGAGCAGGAGCGGTGCACCGCGCTGTACGGCGTCCCGACGATGTTCATCGCCGAACTGGGGCTGCCCGACTTCGACTCGTACGACCTCTCCTCCCTGCGCACCGGGATCATCGCCGGATCCACCTGTCCGGTGGAGGTGCTGCGGCGCGTGGTGGACGAGATGCATATGGCCGAGGTGTCGATCTTCTACGGCATGACCGAGACCTCGCCGGTGTCCACCCAGACCCGGCGCGACGACGATCTGCGCCATCGCACCGGTACGGTCGGCCGGGTGCTGCCGCACCTCGAGATCAAGGTCGTGGACCCGCTGACCGGGGTGACGGTGCCCCGCGGCACCCGCGGTGAGCTGTGCACCCGAGGCTATTCGGTGATGCTCGGCTACTGGGAGGAGCCGGAGCGGACCGCCGAGGTGATCGACGGGGGCCGCTGGATGCACACCGGCGACCTCGCGATCATGGGCGAGGACGGCTATGTCCGGATCGTCGGCCGGATGAAGGACATGATCATCCGGGGTGGGGAGAAGGTGTACCCCCGGGAGATCGAGGAGTTCCTGTACACCCATCCCAAGATCGCCGATGTGCAGGTCGTCGGCGTACCGGACGAGAAGTACGGCGAGGAGATCCTGGCCTGCGTCATCCTGCGGGAGGGCGCCAAATCGCTCACCCGCGACGAGCTGGCCCGCTTCTGCCGGGGCCGGCTCGCCCACTACAAGGTGCCCCGCTATCTGCGGGTCATGGACGCCTTCCCGATGACCGTCAGCGGCAAGGTCCGCAAGGTCGAACTGCGCCAGGCGGGCATCGCCGACGCGGTCCGGCTGCGGAACTCCCGAACAGAACAGACAGCACAGACGGACGCGAAGGCCCAGGCCACCCCCCTGCGCTGACGCATCCGGCGCACACCCGGCGCCAGAAGCATGTCCGGCGGCAGCCTCACCCGCTGCCGCACGGCATTGAAACCGCACCCCTGCCCCCTGCTCCGCTCCCTCCCCCTCTGCCCCTCGCCCGGGCGGCGGCTCTGTCAGTGCCGCGTGATGGACTGTCATCAGTACGGCAAGCGGTATGGCGGGGCACCACGGGGGGCACTGATGACAGGGCGGCGTTCGGCACTGGCCGGAATCGACACACTGCGCGGGCTTTCGCGGGGCGCCCCTCCGCTGCCCACGGACGAAGGCGTGCTGCGCCGCCTGGCCGCCACGCATGTCACCTTCTGGCCGGGCGCTCGGTTCCCGGCCTGGGTGCGCGACGCCTGGGAAGCGTGGGACGGCCGCGGGATCGCCGACCCGCTGAGCCTGGTGCCGGAGCCCGACACCCGCCGGGTGTTGAGCAGGGTCCGCGAGGACCGCATCTGGAGCGACAAGCTGGGGATCGCCGGATCGCTCCGCGGCGAACTGGACACGGCCTGGCTCGCGGGCACCGTCACCGGGCCGGACCTGCTCGCCGCCATCCCTGCCCGGTACACCATGCCGGTGTGGCGCCAGTCCGAATCCCCGGCCATGCTCGGGTTGGAGCGGGCGCTGCGCACCTTCCTGGCCGGCGTGCTCGGCACCGACACGGACGCCTGGCTGCGGCTGATGACCGCCGTGGAGGACGTGCGCACCCTTCCCGGCGCGGACCGCGACGCCACCTGGCCCGATCTGCTGGCGCGCGCCGCCGACACCACGCCCGCCCCCCGGCGGATCGTCCCGTACGCCAAGGTCACCGGCCGCGAGCGGGAGAAGCTGCTGCGCTGGCGCGAGTGGACCTGGCCGGCCGGCGAGGTGCTGCGGCGCGCACCCGACGCCAAGATCCTGGACGCCCTGATGCCGCTGCTGCCCGACCACACGGGCTGGCTGCTCGCGCTCTACGTGGTCGCCCAGCGGCAGGCCGCCCCCGAGGCGGTCGTCGAGCATCTGAAGCGGTGTGGCGACCGCGAGGCGCTGGTGATGCTGGCGGAGTGGATCGACCTGGACCCGCCCACCCACCGCGCCCTGCTCGCCCACGGCGACCCCGAGATCCACCTCGCCCTGCTCGCCCCGCACTTCCACCACGGTCTCGAGGAGGCCCGCCGGGTGCTGGACGGCTCGGTGCCGCTCGCCCCGTACGAGTCGCGTATCCCAGGCAATGCCTTTCCCCACTTGCTGCACGCGTCCGAACCGGAGCTGATCGAGGCCGCGTTCACACACGACCGCGGGCGGTTCAAGACCCCCGAGCAGCTCGTCGGCTGTCTGAACATGCTGCGCCGTGGCGGCCCTCACCGCCTGTCCGCGCTGCTGGCCACCGGCCGGGTGGGCCCGGCCGTCACCAAGATGTGCCAGAAGGCCCTTGCCTCCGCCGACCCCCTCGCCACGCTCGAAGAGCGAGCGCAGCGCGAGCTGACGACGAAGAAGCTGGCGAGCCGGCTGCGCAGGGTGCGTTCCACCCTCGGCTATCCCGACACCGAGCGGCTCGTCGCCCTCTTCCCGGACATCGACTGGGCGTATCTGGAGGCCGAGCACGCCCGCGAGCCGTTCGAGTTCTGGTCGGCGGTGGTCGGCCACGCCACGGCCCCCTCCGCCGTCGCGGCCCGCCACGCCGGCGCGATCCTGGGCGACCGGCGCGCCAGCCGGCGCGGCCGTCCTCCCCGGGACGTCGAGATCGCCCGCGGTATGGCCCGGCGCGGCCTCGGGACCTCCGACTGGCGGGCGATCACCCTGGACGCCGACCGACTGCTGGCCGACGGCCTGCTGACAGACCGCGACCTGGTCTCCGTCGCCGCCCCCGCCGACCGCGTCCTCGGCTACCTCGGCAGCGCCCTCCGCCGCCCCGACGCCCCGCCGCAGGCCCGGGCCGCCACCGAGCGGATCGCCGAGCTCGTCGCGGTCCACCTCGACGGCAGCGACGATCCCGACGCGGCCTGGCAGCGGACGTACGCCCGGCTGACCGGGCAGGACCGGCGGTGGCCGCGGGCCGGCAGCATCGAGGCGACCCTCACCGAGGGCCGGGCCGGTCCGTCATGAGCGCGAGCGCAGACCGGCGGTGCCTGCGGTGAAGGAGCGGATCAGCCCGGCGACCGCGTTCGGGCGCTCCAGGAGCATCGCATGCGACGCGTCGAGGGTTTCGAGGGTGACGTGGGGGTGTGCGGCGGCGAGCCCGCCCAGGTCGCGGTCGAGGCCCTTGACGTACGCGGCCATCAGCTCGTCGAACCACGCCAGCGGGCCGCCCTGTGCCACCAGCCGCCCGGCGCGGACGATCAGCACCGGGCGGGTGAGGCGGCGATAGACAGGGAAGAGGTCGAGCGCGTTCATCTGGCCGAGCATTTCCAGGCCCCGCTCCCGCTCGGGCCGCATATACAGCTGCCCCTCCGGGGTCTCGCCGAGCGCGCGCCGGATGCCCTCGTCGAGCACTTCGGGCGCGATCCCCAGCGCCTGGGCCATCGCCGTCTGCTGGGCGAGCACGGTCGTCGCCAGCTCCTCCGGCGGAAAGGTCCGGCCCATCGCGGCGGCGGAGAACTGGTGGGCGCGGTCGAGACCCTGGACCACGGTGTCCCGGTCGAGGCCCACGTACTGCTCGGGGCGGCCGTGGCCGACGCCGTCGAGGTTGACCGCGGCGGGGGTGTGCGGATGGGCGTCCGCGTACAGCGCGGCGGCCATACCGCCGAGGGAGTGGCCGACCGGTATGGCCTCCGCGATGCCGCAGGCATCCAGGACGGCCTCGATGTCGTCGAGCACGGCGGGGAACGTCCAGGGTGTGGAGCCGGGGCCGGAGCGGCCGTGGGCGCGCAGGTCCATCGAGACGACGCGGTGGTCCGTGGCGAGGTCGGCCGCCGCGACCGACCAGTCGGCGAGGGTGCGGGAGGCCCCGTGGAGCAGCAGCAGCGGGGTGCCGGCGCCGCCGTGGTCGCGTACGGCCAGCGGCACGCCGTCGCGCTCGACGGTGAGCTCGGCGGGGGTGGATGAGGGCATGGGGCAGCGCTCCGTAGCGTCGCGGAAAGGGGATCGACCACCACCGTAGGGCGCTTCGGAGAGCCGAAGATCATCCCCGAAGGGGAGGCCCGAGGACCCTCTGCCGGGTCATAATGAACAAGGCCCCAACCCAGAGCGGCCCAACACAGAACAGGGGCTCACCGCTTGGGCGGCCCCACCCGGATCAGCGTGTCCGCGGGGTCGTTGATGGGCTGTGGGGTCCCGGTCAGATCCATGATGAAAAGCGGCAGCTGCAGCGCGTCGGCGCGCGCCCGCGCATCCCTCGCGTAGCCCGCGAGCGAGAAGAAGACGCCGGCGGCGGATTCATTGAGCCCGTTCAGCCACAGACATTCGATATCGCGCAGCGCGGTGGGCCGGGTGGTCGGGTCCACCTGGGCGACCACACCAGGACCGCGCAGATCCACCCCGGAGCCATCCTGCCCCTCCGGCCGCCGCACACCGCCGAAGCCGAGCCATTTCAGATACTGCGCGGCGGCCGTCACCGCGTCCCGCGCCGTACGGATCGTCACCGGCCGGAACGCGGGCCGCAGCACGGGCCGACCCGGTGGTCCGGCGGCCCCCGTCGCCGGGCCGCCGGGGCGGGCGGTGGCCGGGGCGCGCTCCGTGGGGTCGGGCGCCGACGCCACGGGGACGCGGACCAACGCCCCGCACGCGCAGCCGAACTCCGGCTGGGGCCAGTGGCCCTGCCGGCCGCACATGGCGCAGTTGGCCGCCACCCAGGTGTCGTCCCAGGTGCGGTGCTCGATCTTCTGCGGGTCTCCGTCGCGCAGCACGGGGAGGGTGAGCGGCGCCCCGCACGAGCACGGGTAGGTGGGCGGAGTGAACGACTGCTCGCGGCGGCACGAGGGGCAGCGCACCGGCACGCTCTCTGTCATCTGTGGCTCCGAGTTCCGAGGTTCGAGTTCCGGGAGAGAGGGTCTGTGCCCATGCTCCCCGAAGCGCGGGGCCGGGGGCGGCGACTTGGGGGTTCTTGGGGGTTCTGCGTCCGGCGGGCCGACCGCCGTGGGACGCTCGTGACGTCTCCTGTGCGAGGGCAGTAGGTTGGCGGCGTGAGACTGAGGGTTGAGTTCACCACCGAGCCGTTCGACCTCGACGAGGTGCCGCCGCATGCCGTGGTGGCCCGCGACATCGTCCAGGGCGCCCCGCTGGACTCCGTCGACGTCGGCCCGTTCGGCAACACGGCGGAGGGCGGCGCGGAGCACGTCCTGGCCGCCGTACACGAACTGCTGCGCGAGTCCCTGGAGGCGGGGGCGACCCGGATCTCGCTCCAGGTCAACGTCATCCCGGAGTCGGCCGCGGCCACGGGCGAGGCGGGGGAGGGCGGCAGGTGACCCGTCCCGCCGACGACCCCTTCGTCACGGCGGTCAAGCCGCTGGTGGACGCCATCGGCGGCGAGCTGATCGCCCCGGACAGCGCCCAGGGCGATGACGTGGTCCTCTCCTGGGAGGGCCGGGAGGTCGTGGCCGTACGGCTGCCGCACCTCTCCGACTCGCTCGACCACATCCTCGCCGAGCTCCGCCGCCGCCACGGCGTCCCGCTCGCCGACCTGGACCGCAAGACCAAGCAGTCGGTCGTCCGCCTCCTCGAACAGCGCGGCGCCTTCTCCATGCGCCACGGCGTGGAGACGGTCGCGACCGCGCTCGGCGTCAGCCGCTTCACCGTCTACAACTACCTCAATTACGCCGATGAGCAGCGGGCCAAAGCGCGTGGGCGCGGTGAGCGGCCGCGGCAGGACGACTGACCCGGCGCACCGCGACGATCAGGTCGGTTGAACCGCGATCAGGCAGGTGTCGTCGTCGGTGTCGGCGATGTCGCAGGACAGCAGGTCGTCCAGATAGTCCTCGAGGTCGTCCACCGGGCGGCCGGCGGCGGCGAGGAGCTGCCCAAGGGCTTGGTCGATGCCGCTGTCGCGGCGCTCGATCAGGCCGTCGGTGTACACCAGCAGGATGTCGTGCCGTCGCAGCTCGTGCTGGGTCTCCTCGTACGAGGCGGCAGCGACAGCGCCCAGCAGCACACCGTCCGGCGGCGTGAGCGCTTCGGCCTTCCCGCGGCTGACGAGGATCGGGGGCACGTGTCCGGCGTTGGCCCAGCGCAGGGTCCGGGCGGCCGGATCGAACAGGCCGCAGACGACTGTCGCGGTGACCTGCTCGGGGAGGCAGCACGCGACGGTGTTGAGCCAGGAGAGCAGCCGGCCCGGCCCCGCACCGGTGACGGCCAGGCCGCGCAGGGCGTTGCGCAGGACGACCATGCCCGTCGCGGCGGCGATGCCGTGGCCGGCGATGTCACCGACCGTGAGCAGCACCCGGCCATCGGGCAACACGACGGCGTCGTACCAGTCTCCGCCGACCCGCTGGTCCTCCTCCGCCGGGCGGTAGCGCACGGCGACCCGCAGCCCCGCCCGGTACACCGGGTGTTCCGTCGGGGGCATGATCGCCCGCTGCAGCTGTCGGGTCAGCCGATGGCGCTCCGCGGCCTGCTGCTCGGCACCGGCAAGCCGGTCCCGGGTGGCGGCCAGCGCGACCTCGGTCCAGCGGTGGGGAGAGATGTCCTGGTAGGCGCCGCGTACCGCGACCAGGAGCCCGGAGGCGTCGCAGAGGGGTTCGGCGACCACCCGCAGATGGCGGACCACCCCGTCGGCGCGCCGAAGCCGGAAGGTGATCGCGCTCTCCTTCCGCTGATGCAGCACGCTGCGCAGGAAGCGCCGCACGGCGCCGGTGTCGTCGGGGTGCGCATGTCGGGAGAGCTGGTGCAGCGGCACCGGGGCCGCGCCGCGCTCCAGCCCGTACAGGGCGGACAACTGCTCGGTCCAGGAGATCTCACCGGTGGTCAGGTTCTCCTCGAAGGCGCCGATCCGGCTGAGCCGCTGGGCGTGCTCCAACAGGTCGGTCAGTCGGGCGTCGCCCTCCCGGAGCCGCCAGCTGAGCAGCACCACATCGCCGAAGCGGACCAGCCCCACGGCAGCTTCCACAGCCGGTCGCGCCGCGCTGCCCGGGAACCTGAGCACCGTGCTCCGGCTGCGATACGGAGCCCCAGTACTGTGCACCCGCTTCATCCGCTCGAACAGGCCGTCCTCCGCGGCGAACAGCGGATACGCCTCCAGCAGCGGGAGCCCGGTCAGGGAGCCACGGGGACGGCCGGCCGGGTCGGTGAAGCGCGTGTTGGTGTGCTCGATCATGAAGTCGGTGATCCGGCCGTCGCGGCCCCGCAGCGGGCGCAGCAGGGCGGCGGAGTCCAGCAGGCCGTCGAGCAGTCCGACGAGCCAGGCGGCGGTCCCGCCGGGCGGGCTGTCCGGCTCCACGCCGTGGTCGGAGAGCGACAGGGCGCACAGCTGGGCCAGGGCGTCCAGCTGCCGTTGGAGGGCGAGCCCGGGGTGGGGGCCTGGCCAGTGGACCTCCAGGACGCCCACCCGCTGACCGCCGACTTGAGCGGGCACGACGGCCCGTGTGCCGCCGCTGCCGCCGCCGATGCTGGGCGGCGGCGGGTCGCCGGACTCGTTGATCCACAGCGTTCGGTCCTCGGTGATGGACCGCTGGGCCGGGGTGCCGAGCCCCGGCGGGACATAGCGCCAGCGGGCGGCCTCGGCGGGGCCGAACCCTGCCTCTCCCGCCAGCGTGAGGGAGCCGTCGGGGGCGGCCGACCACACGGCGGCGGCGGTGGCGCCCAAGGGGCTCAGGGCCCGGTCGAGGAGGCCGCGGGCGAGCGCCTGGGTGTCGTCACCGGCCAGGATGGCGGCGGCCTCCGCCGTACGCAGCCGTAGGGCGGGCCCTTCGCGCCGCGGGCCCGCGGCGCCCCCCGCGGCTCCCTCTGCCGTCCGGCCGGTGCCGGACGTGGCGGCCTGCGCGGTACGGGCTTCCGCGACCGCGCTCGCGGTGGCGTCCGAGGCGGCCTGGTTGATGATGTCGGCGGCCAGCTCGGGCAGGGGTATCCGGGCGTCGGAGGCGAGCGTCCGCAGCTGCTGCGCGGCTTCGGCCGGAGCGCAGTTCAGCCGTTCCACGAGGACGCCCTCGGCGAGTTCCACCAGAACCCGGGCGTCGCGGTCCTCCCACAGGGCGTGGATCTCGGTGCTCAGCCGGTCGACCGTGGCCGCCAGCCCGGCCGTTCCGGCGTCACCGTGTGGTGCGGGACGCACGGCGGGTTCGGAAGGGGGCCGCTGTCGCGTGGGCTCGTGCTGCTGCTCCACCATGGGGTTGCTCCTCGGCCCGGGGATCCGGCGGGCGGTGGCTCTGCTCGCCGGGTGGCCACCCCAAGCACATCACAGGTCGAGCCAGCGGCGCATGCAGTGGACCAGCTGCTGTGCGTCGACGGGCTTGGGCACGTAGTCGTCCGCCCCGGCGGCCAGGCACTTCTCCCGGTCACCGGACATGGCCTTGGCAGTGACCGCGATGATCGGCACACGGCGACGCCCGGGCATGACACGGATCGCCGCGGTGGCGGCGTAGCCGTCCATCTGCGGCATCATCACGTCCATCAGGACCAGGTCGATGTCCTCGTCGGCCAGCGCCTCCACGCCTTCACGGCCGTTCTCGGCGTGCACGACGCGCATGCCGTGCAGCTCCAGGATGCCGGTGACGGCGAAGACGTTCCGGGCATCGTCGTCGACGATCAGTACGGTGCGGCCGGCCAGCGGGTCGGCCTCCGGGGGTGCGGGCCCCGGACTGGTCTTCGGGGCGTGGACCAGCGGCAGGGCCTCGCCGGGGCGCTCGGCGGTCAGGTGCAGCACGATGCGCATCCGCAGCTCGTCCAGGCTTGTGAGCACTTCGAGCGGCTGGGCGCCGGCCCGGGCCCGGAGCCGGTGCTCCTCCTCGGCCGAGGGCGCCTGGTGGCCGCAGTGGACCAGGACGGGGACGTGGCGCAGGGCCGGGTCGGTGTCGGCGTCGGTGTCGAGGAGACGCAGCAGTTCGCCCGCGCCCTCGCCGGGCAGACCGCAGTCCACCACCGCGCAGTGGTGTGTCCGGCCGGCCAGTGCGGCCGCCGCCTCCCCGGGATCGGCGGCGGTGTCCACCCGGACGGGCGAGGGGATCCCGGGCAGGTCGGCGACAGCGCTCTCGGCCAGCAGGGACAGCAGCCCCCGCGGCCTGGCCTCGACGACCAGCACGCGGCGCCCTGCGGGTGGCACGCTGTGGCGGTCCGCGGCGTGGCCGGCTTCGCCGGGGCGTCCCGGGCCGCCGGGTGCGGTGCCGCGGTGGTGGCGGGGCGCTGCGCCGGGCACTGTCGCTGCGGGGGCCGCGGTGGCGGTGCCCGGCGGATGCGGTGTCGCGGTGTCCTGGACGGAGGGGTGCACGGTCGGCAGGTACAGGGTGAAGCAGCTGCCCTCGCCCTGGGTGCTCCGGGCGTGGATGGAGCCGCCGAGCAGGTAGGCGATCTCGCGGCAGATGGACAGGCCCAGGCCGGTTCCCCCGTACGTGCGGCTGGTGGTGCCATCGGCCTGCTGGAAGGCGCCGAAGATGCTCTCCAGGTGCTGTTCCGAGATGCCGATGCCGGTGTCGCTGACCCGGAAGGCCAGGGCGGGGCGGCCGGAGCGGCGGACGGAGTCGGGCAGGTCGGCGGCCTCCTCGACGGGTTCGATCCGCAGTTCGACATGGCCTGCCTCGGTGAACTTCACCGCGTTGGAGAGCAGGTTCCGGAGCACCTGGCGCAGCCGGGACTCGTCGGTGACCAGCTCGGACGGGACTTCGGGCGCCGTGACGACCTGGAACTCCAGCCCCTTCTGGGAGGTCAGGGGGCGGAAGGCGGCCTCCAGGGAGTCCAGCAGCCGGCGCAGCCGGAAACGCTCGGGGCTGATGTCCATCTTCCCCGCCTCGACCTTGGACAGGTCGAGGATGTCGTTGATCAGCTGGAGCAGGTCGGAGCCGGCGGAGTGGATGACTTCCGCGTACTCCACCTGTTTCGGGGTGAGGTTGCGGCTGGGGTTCTGGGCCAACAGCTGGGCGAGGATGAGCAGGCTGTTGAGCGGGGTCCGCAGCTCGTGGCTCATGTTGGCCAGGAACTCCGACTTGTACCGAGAAGCACGGGCGAGCTCCCGGGCCCGGGCCTCGAGCTCCTGCCGTGCCTGCTCGATCTCCTGGGTCTTCGTCTCGATGTCCCGGTTCTGGCTGGCCAGCAGCGCGGCCTTCTCCTGCAGTTCGGCGTTGGAGTGCTGCAGCTCCTCCTGGCGGACCTGGAGTTCCTCCGAACGTGCCTGAAGCTCGCCCGCGAGGCGCTGGGACTCGCCCAGGAGCTCGTCGGTGCGGGCGCCCGCGATGATGGCGTTGACGTTGCCGCCGACGGTCTCCATCAGCTGGTCCAGGAAGTCCCGCTGCACCGGGGTGAAGCGGCCGGTGGAGGCCAGCTCGATGACGCCGAGCACCTGCTCCTCCGCCATGACGGGCAGCACGACCAGGCTGGCGGGGGCCGCGCCGCCGAGCCCGGAGGAGATGACGTAATCGGCCGGGACGTCGTCCACCGCGATGGTGCGCCGGCTGCGGGCGGCCTGACCCACCAGCGACTCGCCGAGCCGGAACCGGGTGGGGCGGCGGGAGCCCTCGGGACGTCCGTAGGAGTCGATGAGGCACAGCCGCACGCCTTCATGGGTGTCCTCGGCGAGGAAGAAGGCGCCGTACTGGGCGGAGACCAGCGGTACCAGCTCGTCCATGATCAGCCCGGCGACGTCGGCGAGATCGCGGCGGCCCTGTATCAGGCCGGAGATCCGGGCCAGGTTGGTCTTGAGCCAGTCCTGCTCCTGGTTGGCCCGGGTGGTCTGGCGCAGCGACTTCACCATGGCGTTGATGTTGTCCTTGAGCTCGGCGACCTCTCCGGAGGCGTCCACGGTGATGGAGCGGGTGAGGTCACCCTCGGCCACCGCACTGGTGACCTCGGCGATCGCGCGGACCTGCCGGGTGAGGTTGCCGGCCAGCTCGTTGACGTTCTCCGTGAGCCGCTTCCAGGTGCCCGAGACGCCTTCCACCTCGGCCTGTCCGCCGAGGCGGCCCTCGCTGCCGACCTCGCGAGCCACCCGGGTCACCTCCGCGGCGAAGGAGGACAGCTGGTCGACCATGGTGTTGATGGTGGTCTTGAGCTCCAGGATCTCCCCGCGGGCGTCCACGTCTATCTTGCGGTGGAGGTCGCCGCCCGCGACGGCGGTGGTGACCTGGGCGATATTGCGGACCTGGCCGGTCAGGTTGTTCGCCATGGAGTTGACGCTGTCCGTGAGGTCCTTCCAGGTGCCCGCCACATGCGGCACCCGGGCCTGGCCGCCGAGGATGCCGTCGGTGCCCACCTCGGAGGCCACCCTGGTCACCTCGTCGGCGAACGCGGACAGCGTGTCGACCATGGTGTTGATGACCCCGGCGAGGGCCGCGACCTCCCCCTTGGCCTCGACGACGATCCGCTGGGAGAGGTCGCCCCGGGCGACCGCGGTGGCCACCTGCGCGATGTTCCGCACCTGGCCGGTGAGGTTGGATGCCATGACATTGACGTTGTCGGTGAGGTCCTTCCAGGTGCCGGAGACCCCGCGGACGGTGGCCTGGCCGCCGAGGTTGCCCTCGGTGCCCACCTCGCGGGCCACCCGGGTCACCTCGTCGGCGAACGCCGAAAGCTGGTCGACCATCGTGTTGATGGTCTCCTTGAGCTCCAGGATCTCCCCGCGAGCGTCCACGGTGATCTTCTGGGAGAGATCGCCGCAGGCCACGGCGGTGGCCACCTGCGCGATGTTCCGCACCTGAGTGGTGAGGTTCCCCGCCATCGCGTTCACCGACTCGGTGAGGTCCTTCCACGACCCCGACACGTCCGGCACCCGGGCCTGTCCGCCGAGGCGGCCCTCGCTGCCGACCTCGCGGGCCACCCGGGTCACCTCTGAGGTGAACCGTGACAGCTGGTCCAGCATGCCGTTGAAGACGGTGGCGATCTCACCGAGCAACCCGTCGCCGTCTTCGGGGATCCGGGTGCGAAAATCGCCGTCCCGGACCGCGGTGAGACCGTCGAGCAGGCGGCGCAACCCGGTCTCGTCCATCTGGCAGGCCACGCTCGCAGGTCCGTCCCGCGCGGCCGCGCCGAAAGCCTCGGCCATCTCCGCTCCCGCCGTACTGATCCACCACCGACCGACCGGAAGGCGAGGTCGCGGCCCCTCGGCCGCCGGAGGCCGCCCGGCGGTCGCTCCGTCGTCTCCAGTGTGCCGCCGACGTTTGCGTGGCGGGCGGCGCAGCCCGAGGTGCCACTGTGTTCTTGCGCGGCGCCACCCGAACTTTTCAACAAACTGTTGACGTCTCGTGGGGGCGGCTCCTAGCTTGCGAGTGTGACTACCAGCGCTCCGCCGGGACTGGCCCGGTTCAACGCAGCGGACGGGCCGGGCGTCGCCGCGCTGCTGCACGAGGTGTGCGCCAGCCGGGCGTGGGCGGCGACGGTGGCCGCCGGGCGGCCGTACGGCAGCGTCGACGCGCTGCTGACCGCCGCCGAGCAGGCCATGGCGGGGCTGACCGACGCCGACCTCGCCGAGGCGATGGCCGGGCACCCGCCCATAGGGCGGCCGAAGCCCGGCGACGCCACCTCGGCGCGCGAGCAGAGCGGGGTGGGGGAGGCCGAGCGCGCGCGGCTGCTGAAGCTGAACCGCGCCTACCAGGAGCGCCATGGGCATGTCTTCCTCATCTGCGCCACCGGGCGCGGCGGCGAGGAGATGCTGGCTGCTCTCAACGAGCGGATCGGCAACGACACCGACACCGAACGCGAGATCGTCCGCACCGAGCTGGGCAAGATCAATCGCAACCGGCTGGCCCGGCTCATGACCAGGGACGAGGAGGGAGGGGAGCGGTGACAGCCAAGACGCCCGGTACGCACACCACCCCGCACCCGTGGCACACCACCCCGCACACCACCTCGCACACCCCGCACACCTCCGTGTCCACGCACATCCTGGACACCGCCCTCGGCCGCCCGGCCGCCGGAGTGGCCGTCGAGCTGTCCGTCCGCCCCGCGGGCGACGCGCCCTGGGCGGCCCACGCCGGCTCCAGCACGGACGCCGACGGCCGCTGCAAGGACCTGCCCGCCCTCCCCGAGGGCACCGCGCACGTACGGCTGCGGTTCGAGGTCGAGCCGTATCTCGCCCGCGCGGGACACCCATCAGCCGAGGGGCAGGGATACGGAGCCTTCTTCCCGGAGGTGGCGGTGGTCTTCGCCGTCGAGCCCGGGGAGCACTACCACGTGCCCCTGCTGCTCAACCCGTTCGGCTACTCCGTATACCGAGGGAGCTAGCACCCGATGCCCACACTCGGCCAGAACCAGTACGGCAAGGCGGAAACCCGCGTCGTCCGGATCGTGCGGGACGGCGCCGTCCACCACATCAAGGACCTGAACGTGTCGGTGGCGCTCTCCGGCGACATGGACGAGGTCCACCTCTCCGGCAGCAACGCCAACGTGCTGCCGACGGACACCACCAAGAACACCGTGTACGCCTTCGCCAAGGAACACGGCATCGCCTCGCCCGAGCAGTTCGGCATCCTGCTCGCCCGTCACTTCGTCACCGGCCAGGACGCCATCCACACCGCCCGGATCCGGATCGAGGAGTACGGCTGGGAGCGGATCGAGACCGCGGGGGCGGCCCGCCACTCCTTCGTCCGTACGGGACAGGAGACCCGCACCGCCCAGGTCACCTTCGACGGAGAGCGGTGGGAGGTGATCTCCGGGCTGACGGGGCTGACCGTGCTGAACTCCACCGACTCGGAGTTCTGGGGCTTCGTCAAGGACAAATACACCACGCTGCCGGAGGTGCGCGACCGTATCCTCGCCACCGATGTGCAGGCCCGGTGGCGCTACGGCTGGTGTTCCGGTGACGGTGACGGTGACGGCGGCGACGGTGGCGAGCCCGCGCCGGACTGGGAGCGGGAATACGCCGGGGCCAGAGCCGACCTGCTGGCCGCCTTCGCCGAGACGTACTCGCTCTCGCTCCAGCAGACGCTGTACCAGATGGGCGCCCGCGTGATCGAAAACCGGCCCGCGATCGACGAAATACGGCTCTCGCTGCCCAACAAGCACCACTTCCTGGTCGACCTGGAACCCTTCGGCCTGAAGAACGACAACGAGGTCTATTTCGCCGCCGACCGGCCGTACGGCCTCATCGAGGCCACGATCCTGCGGGACGGCGTCCGGCCCCGGATCGCCACCGACTGAAGGGCGCCACGACAGACATGAACCGGCCCGCAGAACCGAACAGCACCGCAGAACCGAACAGCACCGCGGCAGCGAAGCGCATCGTCATCGAGAACTGCGCCATCGCGACCGTGGACGCCCACGACACCGAGTACACCAGCGGCCACATCGTCATCGCGGGCAACCGCCTGGAGTCGGTGGGACCGGGCCCCGCGCCCGCCGACCTCGACGGGGTGGTCCGCAGAGTCGACGGCACCGGCCGGCTGGCGACCCCCGGCCTGGTCAACACCCACCACCACTTCTACCAGTGGATCACCCGCGGCCTGGCCCAGGACCACAACCTCTTCAACTGGCTGGTCGCCCTCTACCCGGTCTGGGCGCGGATCGACGAGCCCATGGTGTACGAGTCGGCGCGCGCCTCGCTGGCCATGATGGTCCGCGGCGGCGTCACCTGCGCCATGGACCACCACTACGTCTTCCCGCGCGGCGCGGGCGACCTGCTGGGCGCCGAACTGCGCGCGGCCAGGGAGCTGGGCGTACGGTTCACGGCCGCGCGCGGCTCCATGGACCGCGGCGAATCGGACGGCGGGCTGCCGCCCGACTTCGCCGTCGAGACCATCGAGGACGCGCTGCGCGCCACCGAGGAGGCGATCGACGCCCACCACGACCCCTCGTACGACTCCATGCTGCAGATCGCGGTCGCGCCCTGCTCGCCCTTCTCAGTCTCCACCGAACTGCTCCGCGAGGCCGCGGTCCTGGCCCGCCGCAAGGGCGTACGGCTGCACACCCACGGCTCGGAGACGGTGGAGGAGGAGAAGTTCTGCCACGAGCTGTTCGGCATGGGCCCGACCGACTACTTCGAGTCGACCGGCTGGCTGGGCGAGGACGTGTGGATGGCGCACTGCGTCCATATGAACGACGCCGACATCGCGGCCTTCGCCCGCACCGGTACGGGCGTGGCGCACTGCCCCTCGTCCAACGCCCGCCTGGCCGCCGGCATCGCCCGCGTCCCCGACCTGCTGGCCGCCGGCGTACCGGTCGGCCTCGGCGTGGACGGCACCGCCTCCAACGAGTCCGGCGAACTGCACACCGAACTGCGCAACGCCCTGCTGATCAACCGCCTGGGCACCCACCGCGAGACGGCGCTGAACGCCCGTCAGGCGCTGCGCCTCGGCACCTACGGCGGGGCGCGGGTGCTCGGCCGCCACGAGCAGATCGGCTCCCTGGAGCCGGGCAAACTGGCCGACCTGGTGCTGTGGAAGCTCGACGGCCTCGGCCACTCCACGATCGCCGACCCGGTCGCGGCGCTGGTCCTCGGCCCACCGGCGCCGGTGACCCTGTCGCTCGTGGACGGCCGCCCGGTGGTGGAGTCGGGTCGGCTGCTCACCGCCGACGAGGACGACATCGCCCGCCGCGCCGGCGACGAGGCGCGCCGGCTCGCCCGTATCGCGGCTGATGGCTGAACGGCTGACGGTTGAGCGGTTGACGGCTGAGCCTTCCTGGGGCCTGGCTCTCCTGGAACCGAGGGGGCGCTCGGCCCCAGCCCGGATCAGCGCAGGGCGCTCTTGGCCCGCCACTCCTCCCAGCCGACGTTCCAGTCGCCGAAGCCGTTGTTCAGCGCCACCCGCCCCTTGGTCTCCGCGCCCTTGACCTCGAACGGGTCGCCGATCCGCGCCTGGCCGTAGAGCCATGCGGCGTCGGCGTCGCTCATGCCGATGCAGCCGTGGCTCCTGTTGGCCTTGCCGAAGTAGGCGGCGTTCCAGGGCGCGGCGTGCGCGTACGTACCCGACCAGGTCAGCCGCATCGAATAGTCGACCGTCTCGTCATAGGCGTTGCCGAGGCCGACGGTCTCGGAGTTCATCCGGATGGTGCCCTCCTTGGCCATCAGCACCTCCGTGCCCCGCCAGGAGCCGGTGTCGGCGCCGGGGGTGCCGCCGGAGACCGGCAAGGTCCGTACCGCCTTGCCGTCGCGCTCCAGGGTGAGCCGCTTGCTGTCGAGGTCGACCTTGACCACCTGCCGGGCGCCTACGGTGAAGCCGAGCTCGTAGTCGCGTACGAACCAGCCGCCGCCCGCGCCCGAGTCGGTGCCGTTGAGCCGGGCGTCCAGGGTGACCCGGGTACCGGGCCGCCAGTACTCCTTGGGCCGCCAGTCCACCCGGTCCTTGCCCGACCAGTCCTTCATCCAGCCCCAGGAGCCCTCGGTGTGGTTCGAGGTGGTGACCTTGAGCTGTTTCTCCACCGCGGCCTTGTTCGCCACCGGGCGGTCGAAGACCAGGGAGATCGGCTGCGCCACGCCGACCGTGGTGTCACCGCCCGGCCGCCAGTCCACCTTGTTGACCAGGCCCGCCGCGGCGGTGGTGAAGGTGGACTTCGCGTTTCCCGCGGCGCCGCCCTCGGCGCGGGTGGCCGCCTTGACGGTGTACGTGGTGCCGGGCGCGGCGTTGCGGTCGGAGGTCCAGGTCCGGCGGTCGTGCGACACCGCGCCGCCGAGCCTGCCACCGCGGCCGTCGGTGACGGTCACCGAGGCGAGGGTGCCGCCGCTCGCGGCGACCTTGACCGGTTCGCCCGCTTTCCGGGGCGTGACGGTGACCGTCACCGCCTTGCCGCCGCCCGAGCCCCCGCCGCCGACCTTCGCGTCCGCCTTCGCCGGGGCCGACCCGCCGGAGGAGCAGCCGGTCAGCGCGGCGGTCAGCAGGGCGGCGGCGGCCGTGGCCGCGGCGGCGGGGCGCACACGTATCTGGCGCAACGGAAACCTCCGTGAAGGTCGGGGAGATGACGGGACGCTCGGGACTCTAAGCCGCGAAAAGCCCCGGAATCGGCCTTCGCGGCCATGTGACAGCAGCTGCAGAGGAACGGTCATCGTCCGGTCACATTCGCCGCTCGGCGCGGTCATGGGCGGCTGTGAATCTTCGACGCGTTCCCATCAACGGCACCCGAGGAGGCGCAGTGTCAGCGCTGCTCGTGACGGCGAGCCCTCGTCCGCGGCAAGCCCGGCTGGGGCCCATCAGCCCCGAGGCGTACCGCACCTTCCTGGCATCCCGCACCGGCTCCGCCCTGGGCCCCGGCTTTCTGCAGTGTCCGTCCTGGGCCGCGGTGAAGGACGGCTGGCAGGCCCAACTGCTCGGCTGGGGCCCGGAGACCGGGCCCGAGGGGGCGGGGGCGGGGGCGGGGGCGAGAGAGTTGAGCGGGGTCGCGCTGGTGCTGCTGCGCCAGCTGCCCGGCACCCGGAAGTACTTCGCCTATCTGCCCGAGGGGCCCGTCGCCGATTGGACCGACCCGGACATCGACGGCTGGCTCGACCCGCTGCTGCGCCAGCTGCGCACCTCCGGCGTATTCGCCGTGCGCATCGGCCCCACGCCCGCCTACCGCAGCTGGACCGCCGCCGCGCTCAAGGCGGCCACCGGCCCAGGACGCCGGCTGTCCGACGTCCTCACCTGCCAGGTCGACCCACTGGGCACCGTCGTGACCGAGCGGCTGCGCGCCCGCGGCTGGCGCCGCTGCGGCGACGACGGAGACGGGGCCGGGGACGCGCAGCCCCGCTATGTCTTCCGCGTCCCGCTGGCCGGCCGCACCCGCGAGGACCTGTGGGGCGGGCTCAACCAGGAGTGGCGGCGCAACATCCGCCGGGCCCACAAGTCGGGCGTACGGGTGGAGCTGGGCGGCCCCGCCGAACTCCCCGAGTTCTACCGGCTGCTGCGGATCACCGAGGAGCGCGACGGCTTCCGGCTCGGCCGCTCCCTGACGTACTACGAGCGCCAGTACGCGGCCCTCAACGCTGAGGCGCCGGGCCGGATGAGGTTGTACCTCGCCCGGTACGAGGGCGAGATCCTGGCCGCCCACACCATGATCACGGTCGGCCGGCGGGTCTGGTATCAGACCGGCGCCTCCGCCGACCACCGACGCGAGGTACGCCCCTCCAACGCCCTGCAGTGGCAGATGATGCTGGACGCCCACGCCCAGGGCGCGGAGGTCTACGACATGCGCGGGGTACCCTCCACACTCGACCCCGACGAACGGCCGTTCGGGCTGATGCGCTGGAAGCTGGGCACCGGAGGCCAGGTCGTCGAGACGCTGGGGGAGTGGGAGACACCATTGAGCGGCACCGCCAACCACGCGCTCCACCGCGCCTTCCAGCTCTACCTGGCCCGCCGATGAGCGCCCCCGCGAACCCGGTGGGCCCGGCAGGTCCGGTGGGCCCCGCGGGCCGGGCCGGCCCGGCCAGGCCGACGGGCCAGGCGAGCCGGGTGGCGGCGCCGC